>JAXHUB010000259.1:0-8988 GCA_034189845.1 Candidatus Cloacimonadota bacterium
ACCGATTTATGCCAAGATCAACTATAATCTATTTAAAAAAATGGGAAGAGAAATAAGTGAACATGAATACCAAAGCTTTATAGGTTCCAATTTAACTAGTATGTGGACTGAACTAAAAAAAAAACATGATATTAGAAAAGAAGTCTCTGAATTAAAAAAAATCAATAATGAGGCACTTTTCAAAGAAATATCGAATCTGCAAAACCTGGAGCTTATGCCAGGCTTAGATACTTTTTTAGAAAAAGCAAAGCATTTACCATTGGCTGTAGCTTCCTCTACAAATAGCAAATTAGTACATCTTATTTTAAAAAAATTATCTATTATAAGCTATTTTGATAGTATTCTATGCGGTGATGAAATTGAAAAGCTTAAGCCCCACCCAGAAATTTTCTTAAAAAGCTCGGAAAAATTGAATATAAGTCCCGCAGATATTTTGGTAATCGAAGACTCTCTGAATGGTATCATTGCCTCAAAAGCTGCCGGAATGTTCTGCGCTGCACTACAAAGTGATTTTACCGAAAAACAAGATTTAAAAAAATCTGATATCATTATTAAGAATTTTAAGGAATTGCAAGATATAATATTTTGAGATAGTAATTTCTTATTATACTTTATATATTTGGTTTTAATTGACAGAAATAACGCAAAAAAAAATCTAAAAACAAAAAAAGGAGTCAAATATGCCGTTCATTTCCAATACAGATAAAGAACGCCAGGAAATGTTGACAGCTATTGGTGTAGAGAAATTTTCCGATCTATTGAAAAATATTCCACAGAAATTCATAGTAAACAAAAATTGCTGTTTGGAAAATCAAAAATCAGAATTGGAAATTTCCCATAAATTCTACAAGCTGATAGCCAAAAACATTTCTTCTGCTAGAGTTAATTCTTTTTTAGGCGGTGGAATTTATGACCATTTTATTCCTGCTGCTGTAGACCATATTATTCAACGTCCTGAATTTCATACTGCCTATACCCCCTACCAAGCGGAAGTAAGCCAGGGCACATTGCAATATATCTATGAATTTCAAAGCATGATCTGCGAACTCACAGGAATGGAGATTTCAAATGCAGGCATGTACGATGGCGCTTCTGCCACAGCTGAAGCTATTTTGATGGCTGCTCGTAAAAGTAAGAGAGATAAAGCTGTTATAGCTGCATCACTTAATCCGCTTTATAAAAAAGTAATACAAGTTTATACTGAAGGAATGGATATTGAATTGGTAGAAGTAGACATTGAAAATGATTTACAAAATTTAAAAAAAGTCGTAGATAATCAAACAGCATGTGTGGTTGTACAATCTCCCAATTTTTTTGGTAATTTAGAGGATATGTTTGCCATAGAAGATATCACTCATTCAGAGAAAAAAACACTTTTCATTACTGTTGTTGATCCAATATCTTTGGCGATATTGAATTCTCCCACCGAATATAACGCAGATATTGTTGTAGGAGAAGGCCAAGCCTTAGGTAACCCTACCAATTACGGAGGACCTCTTTTTGGTTTTTTGGCAACACGCTCAAAATTGGTACGCAGCATGCCTGGTCGTATTGTGGGAGCCACTGTTGATGCCAACGGCAACCGCTGCTATTCACTCACTTTACAGGCTCGTGAACAACATATCCGAAGAGCTAAAGCAACTTCCAATATTTGTTCCAACGATGCACTTTGCACCTTGGCTGCTACGGTTTATATGAGTCTGATGGGACCAAAAGGACTAAATGAAGTTGCTACCCAAAGTGCTACCAAAGCACACTATTTGGCGACCAAGATAGCTGAACTACCAAACTACAATCTGGCAAGTAATAAACCATTCTTCAAAGAATTTACCTTAAAAACACCTATTCCTGCCAAAGAAATAATAAATCTCCTTACTAAGAAAGATATTCTGGCTGGAATTAGCTTGGAACAGTTTGGAATGGACAAAAACTTACTTTTAATAGCAGTAACTGAGAAAAAAAGCAAAGCTGAATTGGATAATTTTGTTAACGCTCTTAAGGAGGTTCCCAATGCCTAAAACAATTTTTGAGAAACATTCTCCTTATCGTAAAGGATACACACTTCCTGCAAATGATGTGGAAACAAAACTGGAATCTTGTTTCCCCAATAATTTTCGCAGAAAGGAAAAGATTAAACTGCCAGAAGTAAGTGAACTGGATGTAATGCGTCACTTCATAGAACTAAGTCATAATAATCATTTCATAGAAAAAGGTTTTTATCCATTAGGTTCATGTACTATGAAATATAACCCTAAAATAAATGAAACACTTGTTCGTAACGAAAAAATCAGTGGATTGCATCCATTGCAAAACGATGATACTGCTCAAGGTGCTTTGGAAATTTTATATGAATTGCAGCATATGCTTTCGGAAATCTCTGGATTCGCCAATGTTACTTTGCAACCAGTTGCTGGTGCTCAGGGAGAATTTACAGGGTTAAAAATTATGAAAGCTTATCATAATGCAAAGAATAACAAAAAAAACAAGATCATCCTTCCCGATTCGGCACATGGTACCAATCCGGCAAGTGTAATGATGGTAGGTTATGAAGTGGTGGAAATACCAAGCAACAAACGAGGAATGGTAGATATTGAGGCGTTGCGAAAAGCTGTAAATAACGATACTGCTGGGTTCATGCTAACAAATCCCAATACATTAGGAATTTTCGAATCGCAGATTGAAGAGATCAGTAAAATCATACATGATGTAGATGGATTGATGTATTTAGATGGAGCTAATTTCAATGCATTATTGGGCATTGTAAAACCTGGAAAAACTGGGTTCGATATAATGCACTATAATCTTCATAAAACTTTTGCCACTCCTCATGGTGGCGGAGGTCCCGGTTCAGGGCCAATTGGTGTGCGGAAAGATTTGATAAAATTTCTACCTGTGCCAATGGTAAATAAAAAAAATGGAAAATATTATTGGGATTACACTAACCAAGAAACCTCAATTGGTAGAGTACATTCTTTTTACGGCAACTTTGCCGTTAATGTACGAGCCTATTTATACCTTAAAATGTTGGGCTCCCAAGGGTTAAAAAGAGTAGCTGAAAACGCCATTATAAATGCTAACTATCTAATGAAAAAATTGCAAGATCACTTTCTGGTTCCTTTCAAAAATGAATACTGCATGCATGAATTTGTAGCTAGTGGTAAATGGCAGAAAGATAAAACCGGAGTAAAAACCTTAGACATAGCTAAAAGGCTGTTAGATAAAGGATTCCATGCTCCTACAATATACTTCCCGCTTATTGTATCAGAAGCAATGATGATAGAACCAACTGAAACTGAAAGCAAGGAAACTCTGGATGAATTTATCCAAGCAATGCTCGATATTGCTGCGGAAGCAGAAAATTCACCCGAAACCCTAAAAGCAGCACCTCTAAATACTCCAGTTCGTCGCGTGGATGATACTAGAGCTGTACGTGAATTGGATGTAAAATTTGAATGGTAATGAACTAAGAAATTATCTTCCAGCCCAAGCCGATTGGTTTGGGCTTTTTTTTTGCAAATTATTTGAACAACATTCAGTTTTAAAAAATATATTTAGCATTAATAATTTTTTATATTACCTTACTAACATATCCAGTAAAGGAGGAGATATGAAAAAACTAGAAAACAAAAAAGTAGTTATAACAGGAGGCTCTGGTGGAATCGGAGTGGCAGCAGCCCAAATGATGTTGGCTGAAGGCGCAAAAATTTTACTGGTAGATATCAATAAAGAAGCTTTAAAAAAAGCCGCAAAGAAGTTAAATTCTTCTGATGTACATACCTTCGTAGCAGATGTAAGTGAAGAAAAGCAAGTAGAAGCTTATGCCCAAAAAGCTAAAGAACTATTCGGTAATGTTGATGTATTCTTCAACAATGCAGGTATTGAAGGTGAAGTAAAACCCTTGGAAGAATATTCCATGCAGACATATCATAAATTAATGAAGGTTAATGTGGACGGCATGTATTATGGATTGCGTTACATATTTCCTTTAATGAAAGAAAAGGGTGGTTCAGTTATCATAACCTCTTCTGTGGCTGGTTTGATGGGAACGCCTAATGTGCTGCCTTATGTTACCAGCAAACACGCAGTAATTGGTATGATGCGCTCCGCAGCTTTAGAAGGTGCACCGCATAAAATTCGGGTAAACACAATAAATCCATCACCAGTAGACAACCGCATGATGCGATCTTTGGAAGAAGGTTTTGCACCAGGAGAAGCAGAAGCAGCTAAATCCAATTTCGAGCAATCAATTCCACTACAAAGATATGCAACAAATGATGAAGTAGCAGCTGCAGCTCTCTTTTTGGCAAGTGAGGAAAGCAGCTTCATAACCGGTGTAGTACTACCTATAGATGGTGGTATGACAGTATAGAAAATGCTCTGATATTATAACGGTGGCAGAATTATCTGTCACCGTTTTTATTTAGTGACAAATGGTTAAATAAGATTCCAAATAGCATTTGGGAGGATTTATGAGATTAAAAATACTCAAAATCGTTAATGTTTTTATGCTTATCCTATTTTTTGTCATAATTATCAGTGTGCTTTTTTATAAATTTATCCCATCGCAGATCCAGGGCGAACCAATTTTGTATGAGATTCATGAAATAGCTGGGATTGTTTTTTTTATAAATACAATTTTTCATATAATTTTAAATTGGAATTGGCTAAAAAAACAAATATTTAAGAAAAAGAGGAGATAACATGAAAAAAGTTCTAATTTTAGCTTCATTATTTATTTTAGGAAATCTTTGGGCACATCCTGCTTCCGAGCTGAAAGCAAACTATAATCCAATGACACATACACTTACTCTGGAATTCGAGCACAAGGTACGAAGCATTGATGACCATTTCATAAATAAAATTGAGATCGAAAAGGATGGTGTACCAATAATAACACAGCATACACAACTACAGCAGAGTTCAGACGGTGGAGAATATATCTATAAAATATTAGGATTGAAAGCGGGAGAAGAAATAAAGATAACCATAAACTGTAATAAATTCGGTAAAAAAGTTCTAGATTATACCATTCCAGATGAAGAAGAAGAATAGATAAAAACGCTTCTAACATTGAAATAGGAATTATATTTAATTCAACTCAGCTAATTTTTCCCGTACTCTAGCGCTAACCATATCCATTACCCACACTACTGCAGCTATAAGCCAGATAATAAGACCTACATTATGCCAGCGCAATAATTGCTGTTGTTGTAAAAGCAGCAGACCAATACCACCACCGCCCACGAAACCAACTATGGTAGCCATTCGTACATTTATATCCCAGCGATAGATAGTGAAAGCCAAATATGGTGAAATAATCTGAGGTATAACTGCGTAAACCCATGTTTGTAAAGTACTGGCACCGGTTGCTTTAATAGCTTCTACTGGCCCTGATTCAATATTTTCTATTTGTTCGGAATACAGTTTGGTTAGTGCAGCAATTGAATGAATCATTAAAGCCAACATGCCGGCAAAAGGACCAATTCCTACCCAAACACTAAAAATTATCGCCCATACAATAGCCTCTATAGAACGAAATATAGTGGCCGCTGTTCTTATTACAACATACACAACATTTCCTATTAAAGTTTTAGCCATAAGATTTCTAGCAGCAAAAAAACTTAGAACAAAGGCAAACGGAATAGCTAAAACTGTAGCTAAAAAAGCTAAGAAAATAGTCTCAGCTAAAGCTTCTAAAGCCATATTTAGCATTTTCATATTTTTTCTTGCACTAGCAATTATTTCATCTTTATATTTTTTCCAATTAGTATCTCCTAATTTTTCTTTCAGACTTTTTTTGAAAACATTACCGGTATTAAACTTTTTATATTTTACAGATTCCAGTTCTTCTAATATTTCAGAAGGAATTTTTTGCTGCAACTTTTCAAAAGATTCGTCATCAAGTTGATAGCCAACTATGCTTGGGTCAAAAATCCCTGATGTGATACCACCTGTTTTGGTAAATCCTGTGAAAAATTTGTAAGGTTGAACCTCTACAATATTCCAACCCACTGTAAACGTTATAAGAATTGCTATAACAGCTGACCAGCCCCAGAAACTTCTGAACCATTTTTTACTACTTGTAGCCTTGAAAATGCGATAGCCTAAAGAAATTTTACTAACAAATGTAATGCCTGTAAAAAAAACAGCTGCCAACAAGATAAAAGCATAGCTAACTGAATCTAGCGGGTAATATATATTTATTAAATAGTACAAACAACTAAACAGATATAAATAAAAAAGTAGATCGGTAAGAAGAGCTTTAAAATTGTTTTTTGTTGAATCTTTCATCGAATTTCCACCTCTTCTGCCTCTTCGCCGTAAATATCCTTGAATTTTCTATAGTCTATCTCATGCGGTAATCCTTCGAAAACTTTTTCCCCATCTTTTAAAGCTACCACTTTGGTGCCATATTTTCTGGCTAAACTTAAAAAATGTAATGAACATATAATGGTCATGTTGTCTTTTTTGTTCAATTCTCCTAAATATTTCATCACAGAATCTGCAGTAGCCGGATCGAGACTTGCAACTGGCTCATCTGCAAGAATAAGCGCGGGATTTTGCATTAAAGCTCTTGCTATAGCTACCCGTTGCTGCTGCCCACCGCTCAAACTCCTTACTTTTTTGAAGCTAAATTCCTCTAAACCTACTCTACGTAAATTTTCTAAAGCCAAATTTACATCATCTTTGTGCTGCAAAAAGGTGATAGCATGCCAAAAAGAAACATATCCCAAACGGCCGCTAAGAACATTGGTTAATGAACTTAAATTCTTTATTAGGTTAAACTGCTGAAAGATCATCCCGATTCGTCTTCTTATTCGTCGTAATTCAATTCCCTTGGCTTTTATTACATCTTGGGAAGCAATTTCTATTTCACCTTCGGTAGGTTCTATTAGTCTATTTAGACAACGCAGAAGAGTAGATTTACCTGAACCCGAGAGTCCTAATAAAATCAGAAATTCACCTTCCTTAACTTTAAGATCTATCCCTTTAAGTGCATGAGTGCCACCTCTATAGACTTTATGTAATTTTGAAATCTTTACCAAATTTGTCATTGAAGCATATCCGCTGCATCGCTACCGGTAATTCTCAAGGTTTTTCTCACAATGTCATAATCGGTATCATCGGAACGCACCAAATCATCGATATCCAAAATCTCGTGTAAAATACGTTTTCCTTCTTCTGTTTTGGCAAATTTTATTAGCGCTGTTACTATTTTTTCTTTCATATCTTCTGGGAAATCTTTTCGAAATGTAACGGTATCGTTGGGAATCCACTGAGTATAGCCTATAATTTTGATCTTTTCCACTACATCTGGATATGTATCTATAACAGCTCTTCTGGCATCTCTAATTTCATCATCATCTGAAGGTGACCAGAATGTACAGCCTACATCCGCTCTATCTTGATATACTGCTAAAATAGCTTGTGGATGACCACCAGCAAAAAAAGTTTTACCCGGTTCTATTCCTTTTTGTTGCAATAATGCGGAAGGATAAACATATCCAGAGGTAGAAGCTGCATCAGTATAGGCGATCACTTTGCCTTCTATATCTTCAATAGAATCTATACCACTTCCTACTTTAGCTACAAACTGCCCTCTGTACTTTTCCATACCCTGGCGCACAGTTGTAAGTTCGACCTCAGCTCCAAATTTCTCATTTGCCAATATATAGGCAAACGTAGCCAACCAAGCAATATCGGTTTCTTTTGTTCCCATCGCTTCTATTACCGAAGCATAACTAGTGGGAACTGCAACCTTGAATTTATAACCTGTAACTTTCTCCAAATGATCCGCAATTTCGCGCCCACTGGTAACAATCTTACCGGCTTCCATAGAAGGTACAAAATACATTTTTATAGGATTTTGTTTACTGCCTAACTCGGCATTAATATTGCATGAAGTAGAAAAAATTATAATAGTTAAAATCATACTTAATAAAAAATGCTTCATTTAAAATCTCCTAAAATCTTCTTTATTTCGGTAAGAGAATTTATCTCAAACTCTGCCTCAATTCCACTCTTGTTAGTTTTATTATGAGGATTCAACCAGCATGTATGAATTCCATATTCATTGCCACCTTTTATATCGGAATATAAATTATCACCGACAATTAGTACTTGCTCTTTGTTTTTGTGAAGAATTTTTTTTAACACATAATCGAAAATTCTTGTATCTGGTTTAGGAAAACCAATTTCCTCCGAAATAAAAACCTGAGAGAAGAATTTAGATAAATCTGAGTTATAAAATCTTGCTTTTTGTACATCTTCCAAGCCGTTTGTTATAAGTGCAAGTTCATATTTACCGTAAAGTTCTTGCACAATTTGTTTGGCACCATTTAGCAGATAGCTACATTTGGAAAGTTCATTTATATAAACTTTGCTAAATTGGGAAGCTTCACCTTTTATTCCAGTTTGTTCCAAAAATAATCGAAATCTTTCTATCCTTAGTTGTTTTGCTGTTATTTCTTTTTTTTCGAATTTCTCCCAAACACTGCTGTTACATTTATTGTAAATTTGTGACAGCTTGGTCAGGTTTTGGTTTACCTTAAAATGTTCTAAGGTCTTTTCCAAGGCCACTTTTTCAGCTTTTTCAAAATTAAATAATGTTCCATCTGCATCAAATAAGAGCGTCTTTATTTCCATACTGCCTCCCTATTTTACTATTGACTTTAATTATATGATTAGCTTAATTTGTAAAATGTTTTTTACTCAGTTAAGAAATAAATCGAGGTTTTTATGCTATTTAGAGATGATCTTAAACAAAAAAAAGTTGTACAGATAAATGTTCCGCATAAGAAAAATATGATGTGCCTAAACGAAAGCACTTTAGACCCATTTCCCATATTAAAAGAAGTTTTTTTAAGAAAAATGCAAAAGGTTCACCTAAACCGCTACTTCAACGATATTAGCAAGAGTTTATTATTAAAATTATCTGATTATGCTGGAGTTAGACAGGAAAATCTGGTAATTGGTAATGGTGCTGAT
>JAXHUB010000026.1:0-2188 GCA_034189845.1 Candidatus Cloacimonadota bacterium
TGCATTTTTTTTTACCTGTTGTGCTGTGAGTGGCGGACGTGATTCATAGCGCCCGGTAGGATCGCCAATTTTAGCTGTAAAGTCGCCGATAATTATAACTCCGGTATGTCCCAAATCTTGGAATTCTCGCATTTTCCTAATTGGAACTAAATGGCCGATATGAACATCATAACCAGTGGGGTCGATACCGTATTTTATACGAAGAGGTTTTTTCTCTTGGTTGGCTTTTTCCAGTTTAGCCAACATCTCCTTGTCAGTGATGATTTCTTCTGTGTCTTTTTTAATAATTTTTATCTCTTTTTCAAACTTCATCATTACCTCAATTTAATTCATTTAACTTTAGCATTCCAATAGTTTTATACGGTTTTGTTTGTCAAACAATTTCAAATTTAGGAAGATGACTTTATTATTCTGTTAGGAAGATTTTTTATAAATTATCTCTAATAAGGTAATCGATATCATCTTCATATTCTTTGTATGTGTCTTCATAGATTTTTTGCAGGGCTTTTTTCTGAATTTGACGAACTCTTTCTCGAGAAAGACCCAATTCTTCTCCAATTTGAGAAAAATTCTTACTTTCCTTGCCCTCTAAGCCAAAGTATTGTTTTATAATTCTAGCTTCACGAGGCGCTAATTTTTTCAGAGAATCTTCAATGCGATTTTGCACTCTATTTCTATAATACAAGGTTTTGGGGTCTACTGTAGTAGGATCTGCAATAAAATTTTCCAGTTTCACTTCATCTTGTTTATTGGAATAGGTAAAATCATCTAAAGAGACTGTGTTTACATTTTGCTTATTCATTTTTTCTATAGTTTTTTCATCTAAATCTGTATATTCAGCTATTTCTTCTTTAGAAGCTTTTTTTCCTTTACTTTTAAAGATATGATCTTTAGCAGCTTTAATTTTATTGGCAACGTTAGCTTTTCCTAGTGGCATACGGATTATTTTTGTTTTTTCTGCAAGGGCGAAAAGAATGCTTTGTCGTATCCACCAAACAGCATAGGAGATGAGTTTGTTATGCTTATCAGGCTCAAATTTATGGATAGCTTTAATAAGGCCAACATTTCCTTCGCTAATAAGCTCAGAAAGGCTTAGTCCTCTATTTTGATAGCGTGCAGCAATCTTAACCACAAATTTTAAATTATGTAAAACCAGTTTTTCTTCTGCTTTTTTATCTCCTGCTTTGGCGCGACGTGCCAATTTTTGTTCCTCTTCTCTGGAAAGAGGCTTGATATCAGCTATTTGTTTCAAATAGCTTTGCAAAGCTTTGTCTTGAAATACATTCTCACTCATATTATATCCTTAAGTATAAAATTCATTAATGTGATCGTATACAAAATCGAGCAGTTCCTCTTCTGACATTTGCAATTTTTTGGCAAGTGCAAAAACAATTTTCACACCAGAAAGATTCATGCCTACTTCTTGGGTTAGAGTTATTATCAAGGTTATTTTAGTAATATCATTTTTATCAAAAATACGCGTATTTTTTTTAGTTCTACGAATTTTTAGCAACTTTTTCCGTTCATACATACGAATAGTCTGATCATGTATTCCCAATATTTTTGCTACATCACCTATTAAATAGAATTCCTTTTTCATAACTTCCTCTACAATCCTGGTAAAACATCTTTTGGATTTAAGGCTTTCCCTTGTACTCGATATTCAAAGTGCAAGTGGGGACCATCTGTTGAACCCGTATTTCCCAAAGTAGCAATTGGTTGCCCTTGCTTTACTGTTTCACCTAAGCGAACTAAGTTTGTTTCGTTATGGGCATACACGGTCATAACATAGTCATCATGCTCTAAGATAACCACATTGCCATAGCCTCGCTGGGAGCCTACATAAACAACTTTACCATCGCTAACAGCACAGATGGGTTCTCCTACATCGGCAGCGATATCTATTCCTTTATGATGCCTTCCATTCCTAATTCCAAACTCGGAAGTGACCTTGCCTTCCACTGGAAGTATTAAACCAGCGCTGGAGCTTTTTCTTTTGTCAGGAATTTTTTCAAAACTGCGAGGAGAAATTGCTGCCACAGGCTCTTTTTCTATTTTCGGGGTTTTTTGAAGTTTGGCAGAGGGCTCTGTGGTGTAAATTCTGGCAGAGTTTTGTTTTTGTTCAATTTTTTCGTAAGCTTTCTCTGTACTTGAAGAAGTATCACTTTTTTTCGCATGTATTCGATTC
>JAXHUB010000260.1:0-5257 GCA_034189845.1 Candidatus Cloacimonadota bacterium
CAGCGACCAACAGATAAATGAGATCTTTTCAAAAGCCAAAATAAGCAGAAACCTTAAAAATAAATTACGCCTTCTGTTAGAAAAACTCGATTTTCCCTTGGCTGTTAGATCTTCGGGTCTTTTAGAAGATTCCCAATCGCAACCTTTTGCCGGCATATACAATACCTATATGCTTCCAAATAATAATGATCCTGAAGTAAATTTACAACAACTATGCACCGCTATCAAGTTGGTTTTAGCTTCTCCCTTCAAAAAAAATGCCAGAAGTTACATAGAAAGCATTAACTATAAGTTGGATGAAGAGAAAATGGCGGTAGTGATCCAGGAAATTGCCGGTCATAAAGATGAAAATAACTTGTATTACCCTCACCTTTCTGGCGTAGCTCAATCCTATAATTTCTATCCTTCATCGCGCATGAAACACAGCGACGGTATAGCCGCTTTGGCTGTGGGATTAGGCAAAAGTATAGTTGAAGGCAAAAGAGCTTTTCGCTATTGTCCTGTGCATCCTAAAATCGATCTTTTGAAACCAGAAGGTATTGTTGAAAACAACCAGCGCAAGTTTTATGCTTTAAATTTACAACAAGATGAATTTGATATTGAAAAAGATGAAGAGAGTTTTCTGCAATCAGTTCAAATTAGTAATAAACTGAAAAACACCGCTTTCAAACTTTTTACCTCTGTTTGGGATTATCAACACTCCAGCTTTATCGATGGAGATTATAGTGAAGGTCCGCGAGTGCTAACCTTCAGACAGCTTATTCACTATAATAAGTTTCCTCTTTCCCAAATAATTAACCGTTTCTTGGAAATTGGTGAGCTGGCAATGGGAATTCCTATTGAGATTGAATTTGCAGCTGATTTTTCCAACAATATTCCCAATTTTTATATTTTGCAAATTCGTCCGCTTTCTATAAATAAAGAATCTATTAAAGTAGATCTGGATAACATAGATTCCGAAAAAGCAATATTAATAACTAAGCGTGGAATGGGAAATGGCAATATAGAAGATATAAACGACATTGTTTTTGTAGATCCAGATAAATTTGATAACAAAAAAACTCTGCAAATGGCCATGGAATTGGAAGAGATAAATAATAAAATGAAAGCTGATAACAAAAAATATCTTTTAATTGGCCCCGGGCGCTGGGGTAGCAGCGACAGATTTCTTGGAATACCAGTGCATTGGGCAAATATAAATATGGCAAAAGTAATTGTTGAAGCCAGCTTGGAAAACTTTTCCGTAGATGCTTCTCAAGGAAGTCACTTCTTCCATAACCTAGTAGCAATGGGAGTTGGTTATTTAACTGTTAGAAATAATGAGGATTATATCGATTGGGAATGGCTAAAAAAACAACCTATCATTAGTCGTAAAGAATATGTTTTGCACGTAACGCCTAAACAAAATATAAAGATAAAAATTGACGGCAAAACCGGAAAAGCGGTTATTTTAAAATAAAGTTAGAGCCCAAAAATGTATTGAAAGATACATAATGCATTTAAATGCAAGAAGTTGTAATGAAAAAGACAATCCTATGTGTTTTTTTATAACACTCTTCCTCGTTATTTCTTCTGAACCACTTGAAGTAAAATGGAATCATAATTATCCATCTTATGAATTTCTTAACAAAAATGGTGACCAGACGGTTTTAACATAAAACTTTTCAAGGCTGTAGCACAAGTAATGGATTTAGAATATACGTTACAACTGGAAGATTGGTCAAAATGCGTGAAGAGCTGGAAACAGGAGAGATAGATGTAATAACAGGCATGATTTATTCTGAAAAAAGAGACCGATATGTAGATTTTTCTCAAACGCATAGCACAATTTTTCATTCAATTTTCATAAAAAAGACCGATCCACCCATAAAACATACCAATGAACTGAAAGGAAAAGAAGTAATAGTGCAAGAAAGTGATATTATGTACGATTTTGTTAAAGAGATGGGAATAGAAAATATAATCACTTCAAATTCACCTGAATCTTCTTTGCGATTTTTAGCAGTTGGCAAAGGAGATTATGCGCTTGCTATCGAAAACCAAGGTCTATACTGTATTGAAGAAATGAATTTAACTAACATAAAAATTACTGGTAGTAGCTTCCAATTTTCGGAATATTGCTTTGCTACGAAAGAAGGCAACAAGGTACTTTTAGAGAAATTGAATGAAGGTTTAGAAATATTGAAAAAAACCGAAGAATATACAAAAATTCATAAATGGCTTTCTGGTTTAAAACCACATAGCAAAATTGCTGTATATTTGGAATAGATACAAATACCCAATCATAGCTGCTTTTATAGTATTGATATTGGCAATTGTTTTGGGGACTTTTTCTTTAAAAAAATTAGTGCAAAAGCGAACGAAAGAACTAAAAGCAAGTGAAAAAAAGGCACGTGAATTTGGTATGCAAAAAGAAAATAAAGAAATATTTATATTCCAGGAGAAGGAGGAAGATGATAATAAAAATTGAAACAGAATTGACAAAAAAGATGCATGTTTTAGGATAGTAATTTGAACTCCCGAAAAATAGTTGGGTGTTTAATTAATATTTTTTGGAGGAGGATTCTATTATGAGAAGAATTGTATTTTTATTTTTTATTTTTTTTACCACTACCATATGGGCACAATTAGAATTTGGCAGTATCGAAAATCTTTCAAATACTCCTGGATGGGTTTCGGAAGAACCCGATATAGCCATAGATGGCGAAAATTTATATCTTGTTTGGAATAAATGGGGAGATATTGCCTTCAAAAAAAGTAACGATATGGGAAATAGTTGGAGCAATACACAAATTTTATACTCAGTACTAGATTATGGAGCTTACTACCCAGCAATTGCGCAAAGTAATCAAAATGTATATATTTTCTACCATCGTAATGCTGTAAATAATAGCGAAATTTTCATGTGCCGTTCTTCTAACAATGGCGATAGCTTCGAAAATGAAGTTCAAGTTACAAATGCTATCCACGGAGCACAAACTTGTCAGGTAGCTGCAAGTGGAGATAATATATATTTAGTGTATGAAGACCGAGATGCTGATTATACCTATCAACTTTATATGGTAAAATCAACTGATAATGGAGAAAATTGGAGTGAACCAATCCAAATTTCCGATCCACAATATCATTCTCGCTGGGTAAATCTTGTTTATGCCAATAGCACCTTGTATTGTACTTGGAATGCTCAGGTAGGTGGTAACTACGATCAACTAGATCTTTATTTTGCAAAATCGGAAGATAATGGCGATTCATGGAGCGACCCCTTCAATATTTCAAACGATCAGGCATATAATGCACGTTTGGATACAGCAGTTTTGGATAACAAGATCTATATAGCTGTTTCAGCGAAGCCAGATGGACTTCAATCTGATATTATTTTGTATAAATCGGAAAATAATGGTGAAAGCTGGATAAAATTAGGAAATATTTCTGATAACAGTGGCTCTTCCTCGCGACCTAATTTGTGGATTACCCAAAATCCTAACAGCTCCCAAACTCTTTATGTTGCCTGGAGTGATGACACCTATGCTGTTGATAGCCAGATTTATTTGAAATATTCATTAAATAATGGTTCCAGCTGGAGTGAGAAGTTCTTAGTTTCAAATGAAACAGGAGACTCAGGTTGGCCACATATAGTAGGAAATTCGGTAAACGAAAATGATGATATGTATTGTGTATGGCATTATGCCGAAGCGGGTACTTTCGATTATGAGATCTACGGCAGAAGTGCTACCTACTCCTATGAACCAATGGCAACCCTTTGGGGTACTGTTCAAAATGAATCTGAAGATCCATTAGAAGACGCTTTAATAACAGCAAACACTTATTCTACTCACAGCAATGAAGAAGGAATGTATGAACTAACTTTAACTGCGGGAACCCACGAAGTTCATTGTTCAGCAAGTGGTTATGTTACTATATCGGAAGAAATTGAAATTGAAGCTGATGAAAACATGGAATTGAACTTTACCTTAAGTTCACAGCCAGAGATCTTATTCCCCCCAGTTAATCTTACCGCAGAAATTGTAGAAGATGATATTCTTTTAGAGTGGCAAGAACCACAATCTAACGGAAATTATTTGCATTGGGATAACAACCAAAACTCCGATTCTGTGGGTGGTCCTTCTATCGAAACTTTCGATTGTGCTGTTAGATTCACTCAATCCGATATCTCTGAATATGAAGGTGACTACCTTACTAAAATACGTTTTTATATAGCAGATAATAACTGTGAGCTCTTCTTAAGAGTGTGGCAGGGAGGTTCACAATATTTTGCAGGCAACTTGGTTTTGGAACAAGAAGTACAAGAACTAACCTCTAATAGTTGGAATTTATTTCAGTTGGACTACCCTATTCAAATAGATAGCTCTCAAGAATTGTGGTTTGGCTACCGTATTAATAATCCTAACGGAGTTTATCCTGCTGGTAGCGATAATGGTCCAGCTGTTCCCTTCCAAGGTGATATGCTGCTTTATGGCTCCAACTGGGTTAGTATGTACGATTACTTCGGCTGGGATATAAATTGGAATATCCAGGGTTTTGTGGTAAGTACAGATCCAGATAAAAAAACAAATATACTTAGTAAAAATGGGAATAAACAACTTCTGGGATACAATATCTATCAAAACGACCAGCTAATAGTAGAAAATTTCAATGAACAAACTTCTTATTTAGTAACTGATTTAGAACCAGAAGAAACTTACGAATTTTATGTAACTGCACTATATTCCTCTGGAGAATCGAGTGCTTCCAATATTGCGGAAATAACCTTAACAGCCAACGAAAACGAATCGGTGCCAACAACTTTTTCATTACATGGTAATTACCCTAACCCCTTTAATCCTAGCACCACAATTTATTTTCAAATAGGAAAAACTGAAAATGTTAATCTGGAAATATTCAATACCAAAGGACAAAAGATAAAAAGTTACCACGTAAGCAAAGGCCAACAGCAAATAACATGGAATGGTTGTGATAGCAACGGCAAGCTAGTAGATAGTGGCATATATTTTTACAGACTATCAGCACAGAACAAGAATATAATAAGAAAAATGCTCTTGTTAAAATAATGAATGATAAAGCTGTCTTTACAACAGATCGCTTTTTATCAAAATGATAAACTAAAATCTTGGATTTTATCATTATGTTAAATTTGGAAAATACATTGAATAATTCTAACCTATCCAAATTTGAATAGATTACAAATAGAAACCATATTGGCACACTAGTTGCATTATTTATTGGCAAAAAAGGAGGA
>JAXHUB010000261.1:0-2893 GCA_034189845.1 Candidatus Cloacimonadota bacterium
CTTCGACTCATTTTTATAGAATTTTAAAAAAAATACTAAGTTATTTTTTTTTGCAAATAATTAGACTATAAAACCGCTAAGAAGTCCTTTACCATGAGTAATAACGTAACTTTGTCGATTCAGTAAAAAGGTCAACAAGTTTATTTTTTTATTTAAGCAGTAACATTTTTTTTGTTATAGCACCATTTTCATCTGATTTCATAACAACGAAATAGATGCCGGATGATACTTTTTGGGCTGAATTATCGTATCCTTCCCAAGTATAATCATGTTTTCCAGGTTCCAAATCTGTTTCGGGTAGAAGAGAACGAACTTTTTGGCCTTTTATATTGTATATATTCAAACTCACTTTTTGTGTTTTAGCTAATGTAAAGCTAATAGTGGTTTCTGGATTAAATGGATTAGGGTAAATTTGCATGTTGCAAAGAGGATGAGGTAAATCTTGTGGTTCATTATTTAGCATATTATCCCAACTTATTGGAATAATTATATCATCCGTATTTACTGCATTACTTGTTACCAAAAATTCAGAACTATATTCAGCAAAATCATAACCAAATGGATTAAATATGAGGTTACTCTCGATTGTTTCAAATGGTTCTATAGTAAAATCATACTCTTCGGCTCCCATCCAAGTGATAATATTTGGTCCTTGCACATCAAAAAGAATTTCTCCCACATTTATTGCATGGTTTTGCCCAACCAAATCGGCAATGAAAAAATCTGTGTCTAACCGATAATAAGAGATTAAGCCATTTTCCTCTTGGTGAAAGCTATTTTGCAATTTCTGAGCAATCTCGGTCTCATTAAGAGCAATATTGTAAAAAGCAAGCTCGTCAATATGGCCATCAAACTGGAAGTTGCCGTTTTTGTCGCAACCAATAAAGATATCTTCATTTGTATTCCAAATTGGAGAAATGAAAGGTTCTTCCGAAACCAACTCACCATTGAAGTAAATCTTAATATGGGTTGAGGAAACTGTAACACAGATATGATTCCACTTATGGTAACTAAGATCGGCGTTAACCAACTTGAACTGGCGTTCTCCATTAGCATCCCAGAAATAGTAATTAAAAGAAGATGTGGAGAGTGGGGCAATAATAAAACTGCTATTGGACAAAGAAACTCCTTTGGAAATAGCAAATCCTAAATTATTGTTAGGAATTGTCTTCATCCAAAACATTATAGAAAATTCTTCTAGGTCATGAAAATCATCACTATCTGGAATTTTGAGGTAAGATTCTGGATCAGAAATATCAGCAGCTTGGTTAGAAATATTAGTAAGATTAACTTGCAACTCTTCTGATCCTATATTTTCCAGATAAAAGGGAATTACCTCAATTTCTTCTAAGTTTTCGATTGATATCGGTTCCAAATTAGTTACCAGTTTAGGTTTTTTTGTTACAGGAAAAGTTATAGAATTTATATAATCGTTTTCTGCATTGGCAATAAGAATTGTTATTTCAACTAATTGCGCATGGGAACAGGCCATTGTCAATTCTGCTTCTACTTCGATTTGTTCAGCAGTTTGTGGTTGGAGTTCTCCTAATTGAAAGAATGTTTCAGATAAACTTAAAAACTCGTTGTTTGAGACCAAATTAACTTCTGAACCGCTAATTGCCTGATTACCTGCATTGGTTAGGTGGAAATTAAGTTCGAGCACTTCTCCAGCATCCCACTGTCCATCATTATTCCCGTTGTTATCGGTTATAGTAAGACTATCTAATACTACATACCCACCATTCTCTGGTATAAAACTTAAATCGCTAATATAGGGTTCATGATCTCTGGCTGTAATAGTCAATTTAACAATGGCTGGTTGGTTTAAATTACTATTCATTACAATATCGAAATCGGAATTATCAAATTCTTTTACAGCTAGTAATTCACCATTATGTGTTATACTGGCTCTCCCGTGTTCGATATTGGTTGAAACCGGTATTATATTATCTGCAAGGGTAAATAAAGTGTTGTGAGAAGCTGAAATAGATTGTGGTTGCTGTCTCCATATCTGCAAAGTAGGGTCTCCCATCACGTGGAAAATATCCATTTCATATTTTGACCATTCACTATACCAGAATTCTTCCATAGCAGCAAAACCAGCTAGTAATACTGTTCCCATATAACCTTCGGAATTTGCATAGTTAAAATCCGGATAAAATTCTTCCCAAATAGAATCTATCATTCCTAATGCTAAATAATCATTATAACCAGAAAGAGAGTTACGACAAGCTGAGATTAAACTAACAGCGCCACCATTTGGATTTCGCAAAAATTGCTCAGAAAATGATTCAAAATTATTAGCTTCTCCATCTGTTTCCATATCAAAATATCCAGAAGCACAATTCATGCTAAAAACAAATGGAAGCAAGTTTTGATTTTGCAAATTATTTACATTCCCTATTTGGAAAGGAGGGTCGCCCCAACCAGTGGGTGCACCGTGATCTCTATGATAAACCATAAAAGTTCCGTCTTGAATAGCATTAGTTATGTCAGAAGAACCACCATCCCAGGCAAACCCATTCTCACGTAGTAATTCATCGGGTAGAGGCTCGCCATTGGCGTAATAGCCATCGTTATAATACAAGGGGTCTACATAATTTCCGGTTACATAAATACGCTGAGCATTATAATCATTTTCCAATAAGAAATCGCGTGTTTCTTCGCAGGTTAAAACAAATCGGCGGTCTTCGTAGCTGTTGTAATCATCGTAATCTTGAAAAAAGCTACAAATAGTTGCATTATCATAAAAAGAATTAAGTTGCGGAGGGTATTTTTGATAATTTATAATTTTTTCTATAACGGTATCTGCTTCATCAGCATCGATAGCCATTCTGCCTGAAGCAATATCGGGATGGTAATCACCGGTATTATAGCCATCCATACAGGAATA
>JAXHUB010000262.1:0-2369 GCA_034189845.1 Candidatus Cloacimonadota bacterium
TCTGGAAATAAAGCAGAAATCTGGGACCCTGCCACTGAACTCTGGAGTGAAACCCCTAATATGAATAATGGCCGGGGCCATCACAGTGCCGTTCTCTTGCTAAATGGAAAAGTTTTAGTAGCTGGATACGGGGGGATACCAACCAATTTCATTTTTGTAGAGGTAATATTTGCTTTCCCATTCAAACCAATCAAAGCTTGGATAGATGTTTTCAAATATTGGTATAGCTAACACTGGAGCGTTAGCGGATCTTTCCAACTTAGGAAACGATTCCCAATTCCAATTTGAATGTAGTAATTTATTTTCGAAGGTAAATTCAACATCGTCATTTTCGTAACATCCCGTTGCAGAATTATAAGTATAATTACTGCTGGAAGTAATTATATAACTTTCTGAAGCATAGCCAGCAGCGATAACTTCTATATGGCAATCGTAAATAAAACCATCATAGTTTTCATAGAAAATATCTGTAAAAAGAATATCGTTCCATCCTTTCTGTAAATCAACTATCTGGCTATCTACTAATTGCCCAACAAAATCATCTCTGACCTTAACTTCTGCATTATCTACAGATTGATTGCTGTAAATGTAATAAACTACATCTACAGGATAGACAAAATTGAATTGGATTAATGCTAAGGAAGGATTACCATAAAATCCATCTGCTGTTTCTTCCAACCAAGCTCCCCATTCGGTGTAAGCTGATACAGATATGGTGATATATTCAGGATCCAGACTGTCATCTACATAGATAGTTTCCTGGGTAATACCTTCAGCAATATCTATTTCAAACGGCTCAAAAATACCGGAAGGATATATTGGATATACAGTGCCTTCAGCAGATGCATTAGAAAAAATTTCTAGAGATAACGCTTGCTCTGCCCACAGCATTCCTACTAATAAGACTAACATTAGCGTGAATATCTTTTTCATTTCTTTTCTCCTTATTTTTTTTCGATCACAATCCCGCTCATGCTATGTTTTAGCTCCCTGCTATTGTAGCAGAGAGCCTGCTAAAATGAACTTATTTTTATACCATAATATTTTGCTTGTTAATAAAATAGAGGGGGGGTAGCTTTGCTGTATACTAAGTATTGTAGCTCAAAACTTATCATAATTTTCCCCCTTTAAATTATATTCTACAAATATTTACTCGCATATTATTAGTTTTGTAATTTATGTGTCAAAGATATTTTAGATTTAAATAAATATGAAGTTTTCCTACTTCAACAACAAACACTTGCTGGTAGCTTTAGTCTGGCCATCTGCCTGCAGACGATATAAATATACACCCGATGCTACTGAATTATTTTCATCATCTGTACCATTCCAAACTAAGTTGTGCTCACCTTGCCGTAGCGAATTTCTGCTTAAAGTTCTTATTTTTTGCCCTTTCAGGTTGTAAATATTCACTTTTATCTGGGAAGCAGGTTCGGGCAGCATAAAGGAGATGGTAGTGCTGGGATTAAAGGGGTTGGGGTGGTTTTGCAGTGTAAGATCACTACTAGGTAGCTCATTTGATTGATTTGCAGTAAGCGTAATATCGTATTCATCTAGTTGGTATCTTCCCACTACGTATAATTTATTTCTGTCAGGCAGCATAATATTGTCGGTTACCTCTATACCAAAATCGTAATCACCAATTAATTCGATGGAATCATTTTGCCATGTATAAAAATCAACTTCTGTTTCATAGTTATCTTTTCCCAACAAAATGTTGCCAGTCGGCTTAATTTTATTGTCGCTGGTTAGCTCATCCAGGCTTTCCAGTGTGTCTGGATATGTGTATTGGCATAAACAATATTCATTTGGCAAGAAACTATTATACTTAGCTAGAAGCAATTTATCTTGTTCTAAGATATACATTTTACTGTAGATGTTTTCGCCAATATTTAGTTTAAAATTTGCTATCTCAGAAAATGGTGGTGTGTTTTGGCGCACACTTGTATATTTCAAACCACCTTGTTCATAAAAAACAAAAATATTGTTGGAAAATGTCTCATCTGGTTTTTGCAGAAGAGAAGGATCTTCTCCTAAATTATTGATATCTTGCACATACTCTATAGTATAATCCGGTAAGATTTCATAAACTTCCAAATCATCCGAGCTATTGCGCATAAAAAGATAGTTGTTTTCTAAGTAAACATAGTAACAGTAACTACTCATTTGGATTTCGTTCTCTAAAATGATATCTTCTTCGTTACAACTATAAAGTCGCAAGTAATTTAGTCCAATTTCTGGGTTTGTCATATAGCAGATATAATCTTCATTACTGGCAACATCTCCTATTCCATAAAATGCAGGTTCCATTTTATGTACTGTTGGGTTATTTTCATTGGAATTAAAATAGCGATAGTGGGGAATATTTT
>JAXHUB010000263.1:0-4511 GCA_034189845.1 Candidatus Cloacimonadota bacterium
CAATATAGCAACGGTGCATATATGGGTATATATACAAAAGATCTAACCCTGCCAGAGGCAAGAGAACTTGGTTATGAAAAGTGGTATGGCGTTTTGGTGCAAGGTGTCACTAAAGATAGTCCAGCACATTTTTTTAAAATTTTAGAAGATGATATCATAATGCAAATTGATGGACGAAAAGTAATGGACAAGGCTCACTTGAACAAATTGCTAAATCTTTATAATACTGGAGACCAAATCACCTTAAAACTTTTTCGCATGAACGAGGAAATTGATATACCTTTCGTTTTTGGTGCACGAGATAGCAAGTTCACAATAGAAAACGACAGTCTAAAAATAATTCAAACTTCAAAAGTAGAGAAAACAAAAAATGGTAAAAAGAAATTAACAACAGGTCACGGAGGGGCTAGCTGGATACCAGTTTGGTTTGTTCCCGATCTGGAAGATGTGAATAATTTGATTTCCGATTTCTCTTTTTCTGAATTGGATGACAGTGGTATTTTGATGAACGGACTTGGTGGTAAAGGAAACATAGGTAAAGATTGGTATCTTGGTGGTTATGGAGTATGGTATTCCAAAGATGTAAAACGAGGATACGATTTGGACGATGATGATAATAACGATGTTATACGACGCATGCTTTTTAAAACTTCCTATGGTGGTGTTACTTTGGATAAAAGATATGCACTTAGCAATAAATTTATAACTTCTATTGGTTTTATGCTGGGCTGGGGTGGATATGATCTTGAGATTAACCAAACTAACGGAAACTACGATTGGACCAATGCCAATAGTCAATTGGAAGACTCCGATAACAATTCTTTGATGTTTACGAAAAACTATATTTTGTTACAACCCAAAGTATCGTTGATGTACCGAGTGAATAGTTGGCTTGGATTTCGTGCAGAAGCAGGCTATATGCTAAGCTATTCCTATCATAATGGTTGGAACGCTGACCTGTGTGATGATGTTTACGAAGTTGATAACTCCCCCAATACTTCATTCGAAGGTTTAACAATAAGCATAGGCCCCTGGTTCGGATTTTAATTGACAAAGATAGTAGAATCAAACAGTCTCTGCTTTTGCAAAAGCAGAGACTGTTTTTTGGGAGGATTAGTATGTTAGAAGCTTTAGCAAGCAAGGTGGTTTCTGGCATTATGGCTTTCGGAATGATGTTGGTTGCTTCTACAGAAGGTAACAAGGCAAAATTTTCCGATTTAAATGCCAGCTATCTTAATAATGGAATAATTATAGAAACCAAGCTTATAGATTCCTTCCAAAATGATTTTGAGCAGATTTTTAAATCGGGGAAAACCATTATCATAGATTTTAATATTGAAATTAAACAAAATAATGAAGTTTTGAAAAATGACAGTTTCGCACATTCTGTAACCTACGATCCCATGCAGCAAATCTATCAGGTTGAAATAGAAGAGCAAGAAGAAACAATTTTTACAGATAAATATAGAATGATGTTAGAAAAAATTTCCATAATAGAATATTACCTTTGGGAAAAAGTTACTGGCCCGAATTTGGAAGTAAAAATAGAAGCATCTTTAAGGAATTTACAACTTTCTACTGATAAAAATTATAATTTAATGCTGCTGTGGCGATATAGAAAACCTACTATAAAACAGAAATTGAGAATTGGAAAAAATGAACTTGAAAATTAGTTTTCGTGTCAGTATAATTTTACTTTTTTTGGCTTTGTTTATCTCTAGCCTACTTCTATTTAACGATTTTTTCAATAGTCAGTTGCAACGCATCAATACTCCTTTCAAAAATATCGAGATAGATAAAGCTATTGCAAACCTATCTTTTAAAACTGCTGAAGATGAGCAAGAAGCTTCCAAACTTCTTAATCACTTTCGGGCATCTTTGGCTACCACCGAAATTATCCAAAAAGAAGCAAAAGTATATTCAGGTTTTTACTTACTACTAATTCTGTTAGCTGCTAGTATTCTATTTATTTTAACCTTTTATAAAATTACCAAACCCCTGCATGAACTTAGACAAGCAACATCTAAAATTAAAGAAGGTGATTTTCAAGTTAAACTACCAGAAACTGGTTTTTCTGAAATTCGTGAATTAAAACATTCTTTCAACAGCATGTCACAAGAGTTACAATCCACACAGGAAAAACTAATTGCTGCTGAAAAAGATATGATATGGAAGGAATTATCAAGAATGTTAGCACACGAAATTAAAAACCCTCTCACCCCTATTCAACTCTCTATACAAAGATTAGAAGATAAATACCTCACCGATCATGAAAAATTCAACGAAATCTTTCCAGAGGCAATTAAAATTATCAATCAGGAAGTAAAAAATCTGTATAACTTGGCTGCATCGATTTCGAACTTTGCCAAAAATATCTCTCCCGAATTTAAGATATTCAACCCTTATGAAGTTTTACAAGACATCATCTCTCCCTATATACATAAATACAATATATTTTTGGAAGGATGCCGCTCCTGTAATATTAAATTCGATCAAATTCATTTCTACCAAATAGTTACAAATATCTTGCAAAATGCTATCGATGTTTCTAAACTAGAAGATGATATTTATGTAAATCTCATGAAGGAAAACAATAAACTAAACTTACAAATAATAGATTCTGGCAAAGGAATCCCAGCTACTGAGATAAAAAAAATCTTCGAGCCATATTATTCTAAAAAGAAAAAAGGCATTGGTTTAGGCCTTGCTTTGGTTAAAAAATTGGTTGAAGTTAATGGTGCTAAGTTATCGGTAGAAAGTAAATTAGGATTAGAAACTAAATTTAATATTGAGATGGAGTGCTTATGAGGATTTTAATAATTGATGATGAGCTGAATATTTGCCTTACCCTGCAAAGTATCTTGGAAGATGAGGGTTACAATTGTGAATATGCCACTGAAGCTGCTGAAGGCCTAAAAAAATACAAAGAATTCATACCAGAGATCGTTCTTTTAGATGTGAGGTTAGAAGACTCAGATGGATTGGAGCTGTTAGATAAAATCTTTGAGATAGATAAACGAGCCAAAGTTATAATGATATCAGGTCATAGTGGTATTAAAGAGGCTGTAGAAGCAATAAAAAAAGGTGCCTACGATTTCTTGGAAAAACCTTTGAGTTTGACTAAGGTAAAACTGGCAGTAATGAAAGCTCAAGAATTCAATTCTATAAGTCGTCACTATCAGGAGTTAAAATCTAACATAAATGAGCACTATAAAATTATTGGTAACAGCCAAGAAATCCAAAGGTTAAGAAAAACTATAGCAAAGGTTGCAAAAAGTGATTCTAAAGTGCTAATTCGTGGGGAAAGTGGAACTGGAAAAGAACTTGTTGCCTATGCAATTCACCATAATAGCAAAAGAGATAAAAATCCATTTATAAAATTTAACTGCGCTGCTATTCCTAAAGACTTGGTTGAAAGTGAATTGTTTGGTTATGAAAAAGGTTCTTTCACAGGTGCAGAAAAAGCCAAACCTGGCAAAATAGAACAAGCAGATGGAGGTACACTTTTCTTAGATGAAATAGGCGATATGAACCTTTCAGCCCAAGCAAAAATACTGCGCGTAATTCAAGAAGGTGAATTCGAGAGAGTTGGTAGTAACAAAACCATAAAGGTCGATACTCGCATTATTGCAGCTACTAATAAAGATTTGGAAGAGATGGTGAAAAACAATGAATTCCGTGAAGATCTTTTTTATCGACTAAATGTAATTCCTATCAAAACCCCGCCCTTGCGTGAACATCCAGAAGATATAACTATCCTCATAGAACATTTTTCCAACTTCTTTGCCAAAGAGCTCAAAATTCCTCGTAAAGAATTCTCAAAAGATGCTGTAAATGCTATTTTTGCCCTTCAATTCAAAGGAAATGTACGCGAATTGAGCAACTTAATCGAAAGAATCTATATCTTATGTGAAAATAGAGTTGTTACTGGTTCAGCAATAGAAAATCTTCTGGGAAAACCTACTTCAAAACTTGAAGATTTTTGGAATGAACCTAAAAATTTCAAAGATAAAAAACGTGATTTCGAAATTAGATATCTAAAAACCCAACTTAAGCTTAATGATGGCAATTTAAGTAAAACTGCCGAAAATTTAGGTTTGCATATCAGTAACCTTTCTAGAAAGCTTAAAGAATTAGAAATTAAATAAAAACAGACTAAAGTTATTTATTAAAAAAAAGGAGTTTATTATGAAAAAAAAATGGTTTGGTTTAGGATGTTTATCCTCCTTCCTATTATTAATACTTGGAATAGTTATATTATTCAATTCCATTAGCAGGTTAAACAAAAAAGAGATAAAAGTGGAACCAAATACTATTTTGGAGCTAAATTTAACTGGAGAGATTTCCGAATATAATGAACTTTCTGAATCATCTTTTTTTAGCAAATCTACTGGAGCTAGCAGTCTGATACAAAAAATCGAGCAAGCAGCAACTGATCCCAATATAGAATCTATTTTATTGAAACCCAGTTTTGTTATGGCTGGCTATGCCACCTGTAACGAAATAATAAA
>JAXHUB010000264.1:0-8620 GCA_034189845.1 Candidatus Cloacimonadota bacterium
CAAAGAATGAAAAAGCTAGCTTTTTTCCAGTTGGAAGACATTGAAACCCCCGCTGTACCGCAAATGCAAAACCTTCGAAACCCAAACGATAATCTTTCAGTTGTAAGAGAGCTTTTGAGTGAAAGTTATGAACTGCAAAAAACCGACCTGCAACAAGAGTTAAAACCTGATATAGATGTATTAGTATTTACAGGTGTAGAAGATTCACTTTCTACAAAACAGCTTTATAATTTTGATCAATTTGTTATGAACGGAGGAAAAGTAGTTTTATTCCAAGATAGAATAAAGGTGAACATGCAACAGCAACAAGCGAGTATGATCGAAAGTAATATTTTCGATTTGTTACAGCATTATGGGATTTATATAAAAAATAATTTAGTTACAGATGCCGAATGTGGTCAGATCCAAGTGCAAAGACAGCAAGGAATGATACGCTATACTATCCCAATGGAATACCCACTTTTCCCTGTAGTAACAAATGTGAATGATGAAAATCTTATAGTAAAAAACTTGGAATATTTGCAAATGATCTATGTTTCCGAAATTGATTCAACTCGGGTAAAGCCAGGACAAGATTTCATACCCTTATTGTTCACATCCAATAATTCAGGGGAAATAAAAGGGCCACGTTACAATATAAATATAAATAGGTTTATGCAAAAAGATTTGAAACAAGAGTTCCAAGATCCAGCTAAAGTAATTTCAGCAATCTACAGTGGTAATTTCCAAAGCTATTTTGCTAACAAAGAAGAGTATCCTGAAGCAAAAACTCAAACCAATGAAGCCAGTTTCATAGTAGTACCCGATTCTCAGTTCATAATAGATGATGCAGGCTCTGGTTCGCAAGCAAATTTAGATTTTGTGCAAAACTCTGTTGATTATTTAGCTGCAGAAAGTACCTTAATAGAAATACGGTCACGGGGGAGTGAATATCGTCCTCTGAAAGAAGTTTCCAGTTCAACCAGAAAAGTAGTAAAATGGATTAATATTCTTCTACCATCAATTCTTTTAATAATATTTGGAATTATGCATTATCGTAGTGAATTGAAAAGAAGAAAATATATAGGAGAGCTTTATGAATAAGAAAAAACTTCCTTCAATAGTAATATTGGTAGTATTAGTGGTATTTTACATCATTATACAATTAAATAAAAGTACGGAAAAAAGAATTGATTTCTTTGAAGTAGATTCAACACAAATTGCGGGTATTAAAATTAGCTCTTTAGAAGATACAATTCAAATAAAAAAAAATAATGGGACTTGGATGATAGTGGAACCCATAGAATATAAAGCGGCAGATAACATGGTAAAAGCAATTTTTGATAATGTTTTAAGCATAGAAGCTTCTAAAACTCCACTAGCAGATAAAAAGTCTTCTCATGTTTTTTACAACGTTACAGACAGTCTTGCAAGCTACATCGCTTTTTTGGATGAGCAAGGCAAAGAGCTGGATGCAGCATATATAGGAGAAAGCTCTAACTACAACTATAGTAATGCTCGCAAACCGAACGATACGAAGGTATATCAGCTTTTTCAGAATATTAGCTATAATGTACGACCCAGTTTGTATAGCTGGCGCTCAAAAAAAATATTGGAATTACCCAGAGAACAGATTACTGAATTAGAAATTAGTGGCGAAGAATACAATTATAAGCTAACAGCTACTGATTCTTTGTGGCAGTATAGTTCCAGTTCCGAACAATTTACCATTCCCGAACAGAATTCTGCATTGAATTCTATTATAAACAGTTTAGCTAGCTTTAATACCACTAATTTTGTTGACGATAATTATTCTGAATATGAAAATCAGTTCAAAAACCCACAGTTAAAGGTGAAGGTGAAGCTTTACGATGGAACAGAACATCTGCTGTCGTTTATTCCTTATGAAGAAAATAAATTTTTAGTAAATAAGGATGAAGGTAAACAGCATCTGTTTGTTCTAAGCTCTTCTAAGGGAAAGATATTCCAAAAAGATGCTGATGAATTTAAAAAGTAGATAAAAAAGGTTGATAACTTTTTTGTTATAATCAAAATGTGGACAGAAAAAAAATCTGTTCACATTTTTTTTTGGGAGGAATTTATGGATGTTGAAAAAGCAATTAAAAAAAGACGCGCCTATCGTATTTTAGAGAAAATAGAGATAACAGATGAGATGTTAAATAAAATCATTGAAGCAGCTAGGTTAGCTCCATCTTGCTTCAATAAACAACCATGGAGATTTTTATTTGTAAGAAATCCAGAAAAACTAGAGAAGTTCAAGCAGGTTTTTTCTGAAGGAAATGAATGGGCTTATGATGCTTCTATGCTTGCTATAGTGTTTTCTAAAAAGGAAGATGACTGCATTGTTAAGAATAGGAAGTACTATCTTTTCGATACGGGACTGGCGGTTGGACAAATGTTGTTGCAAGCAACAGAAATGGGATTATTAACGCATCCCATTGCTGGGTTCAGTCCAAAAAAAATTCGAAATTTAACTGATATTCCAGAAGATTACAAAATAATAACCGTGATAATTTTTGGAAAACATCCCACAAAAGCAAAAGAAGAGAAACGCCCTGCACGTTTGAAATTTTCAGAATTTTGTTACTGGGAAAAATATTCCAAATAGGAGGCAAAATGAAAAAGTTCGTTTATTTATTTTTATTTTTGTTATTAGCTAGCTGTATTCAGGTAGAATCCATGGTGGAAGTTAACAAAGACGGTAGTGGCACTCTTGTTCAAAAAGTATTGATAGGAAATCAATTTATGCAAGGTATGAAACAAATGGCGCAAGGTTTTGATAGTAAGGAAGAAGAGACTGAAGAAGGAATTTTTGATGAAGAAGACTTAAGGGCAGCAGCTGAAAAGTATGGTGAATCTGTGACTTTTGTATCGGCTCGTAAATTAGAAGTAAACAATATGACAGGTTATGAAGCCATTTATGAGTTTACGGATATTGAAGCTCTTTCAATTAGCAGTAACCCAGAAGAAGACCTGATGAATATGGGGGATTCGGATTTAATTACTTTTAAATTTAAAAAAGGGAATACAGCCAGATTAGATATCATTATGCCTCCTGAATTTGAAGATGAAGAAATAGAGGAGAAAGATATTGTGAACGATGAGGAAGATCTTCAGATGGACGAAAATACGAAAGAGATGGTGAAACAGCTATATAAAGACATGAAAATAGCTATGACTATTAAGGTCAACGGACGTATAACTAAAACTAATTGTAGTTATCAGGAAGATAATTCGGTTGTTTTGATGAAAATAGATTTTCAGGAACTGCTTAAGGATGAAAAAGCAATGGAGTTAATGGGAAGCAATAATGCAAATGATCCCGAGGTTTTTAAAGAGCTTATAGAAAGTATCCCAGGGACAAAAATAGAAGGTAAAGAAGAAATTTTTGTAGAATTTAAATAATTTTTTCTGAATTTCCTGTTTTGCGATCTAAGAGATAAACGTTTATACCAGCTTCAGTCAGCAGTTTTTCTGCTAATTCATCTGGATATGCTGCTGCGATGTAGATATTATTTATTTCGGCATTAATAAGCATTTTGGAACAAATTACACAAGGCTGGTTTGTGCAATAAAGATCGGAGTTTTTAATCGAAGTACCGTTTATAGCACTCTGTATAATCGCGTTTTGTTCGGCATGTACTCCGCGGCATAGTTCGTGTTTTTCTCCCGAAGGAACATTTAGTTTACTACGCAAACATCCGGTATCTTTGCAATGTCGAACTCTTTTAGGAGCACCATTGTATCCTGTTGCCAGTATTTGATTATTTCTTACTAAAATAGCCCCCACTTTTCTACGCAGGCAAGTGGAACGTGTAGAGGCCAAAAAAGCCATTTCCATAAAATATTGATGCCAGGTTGGTCTCATTTTTTTGCTTCCTTTTCTTTTTTTTCTTTAACAATTTCCGCTTGTGAACGGCGCAAATAGTAAGGTTCTAAACTTGATATTTTGTCAAGATCGTATTTTGGAAATTTTTGTTCTTTGGCAATTGCCAATAAGCAAACTGAATTATGAAAATTTTGCTGTAAAGGGGCTATCTTATAGTCAAGGTTCAACTTGCTCATAAGATTTTGATATTTTAGTGTAGCATTTCCAACAGCTATAATAGGACGGTTTATTTTTTTTAGGAAATTTTCTGGTTCAGAATTGCAGGGAGCTATTATCTCTTTGAAATCTGGGGTATACAAAGCTGCATAAATTTCATTCATTTTTGCATCAATGAAACTCATTATAGCACGATTAGTTCCTTGCACATTCTTGGCCAGCATATAAAGTGTGTTAACAGGTAAAATTGGTATTTCGTTTGCTAAACTAAGCCCTTTAATAGTAGCCAAACCGATGCGGAGTCCTGTGAAAGAGCCTGGGCCATTTGCTAAAACTAAAAGATCAAGGTTGGCAACTTGTAAATTGCTCTGTTTCAATCCGAAATCAATTTGCGGTAGCAGCCTTTCTGAATGTGTTCGTTTTATATCTAAAAAACTCATATAGGTTAGCTTGTTATTTTTCATTAAAGCTATACTTCCGCTGGTTGAAGAGCTATCTAAAGCCAATATATTCAATTTTAAACTCCCATGTTTTTTAATCAGATATTGACAGCTTTTCCACTGCGTCAAGAATTATTTCCTAAAGATAGATAAATGAGGATGTATGAAAAATAAATTAGAATTTCTGGGATTCATTTTTTTTGTAAAAATTTTTAAGATTATTCCATATAATTGGGCTGAATGGATATTGAAGAAGCTTTTTATCTTTGGTGGATATTATTTGGGAATTCGTAAAAATACAGCTGAAAAAAATCTAAAAATGGTTTTTCCTAATATTAGTGCAAAAAGAAGAAAAGAGATTTTGAAATCTATGTACGCTCATTTAGGGATAACCACAGCAGAGACATATCTTGCTTCTTTTTCTAAATTATTGGTTAAAGTTAATTTCGAGGGAAAAGAGAATATCGAGCGAGCGTTAGCTTCCCAAAAGGGAGCTATAATAGCAACTGGCCATTTTGGGAGTTGGGAACTAGCTGGTAGGGCAATGGCAAGGCATTGGAATGTTGCAGTAGTAATAAAAAAACAAAGAAATACATATTTTAATGATTATACAAATAAAATTAGGGCAGAGCAAGGCATTCGAATAATCTACAAAAAAAGAGCATTAAGGAATATAATTAAAAGTTTGAGAAGTAATTATTTAGTGTGTTTGTTAACGGATCAAAATGCCAGGAAAAGTGGAGTGCGCTTGGATTTTTTGGGAAAGCCAGCTTCAGTATTTATCGGAGCAGCTAAAATTTCTATAAGAACTGGAGCACCTGTTATTCCTGCTGTTGCCATGAGAAAAGAAGATGGCAGCCATGTTTTTCGCTATGAAAAACCACTGTATCCTGATGAATTCAAAAAAACAGATGATGATATAAAAAAATATACGCTAATTATAAACAAAACCTTGGAGAAATATATAAAAAAATATCCTGAACAATGGTTTTGGGTTCATCGCAGATGGCGTGGTGTTGACAAAGCTCGTAAATAAAAATTCTTTACAATTATAAGCGCTGAAGAAGTTTTGCTAGTGGAGTAATGATGAGGAAATTATTTATATTTTTATTGATTATTGTAGCATTACAGTTGGTTGCAATCGATTTTTATTCGCTACCACAAAAGCAGTTGCAGCCTGCGAAAGCTCAGGACTTGTATTATCATAATAATATTCACGATCAAAATTATTATGGTTCCGCTAGCTGGGCGGTTAAATATGACCTTACAAATTATTATCCACAACTTGGCACACTGCAATTTTCAGCTGAAAGTGCTAAATTCTACTGTCCTATAACAAACAGTTTTGACGATGTTATTTTAAAAGTATGCTACGATAATGCGGGGCAACCAGGAGAAATATACTATTCTCAAGAGTTTAATCCTCAATATGGATGGAATGAAATAGAATTTTCTGCTGTTACCGATTCACTGTTTTGGGTTGTTTTAGATTATCCTACTAATCCTTCCAATCAATTTGTGGCAGCTTCTGCAGTCGATGGTAACCATAGCTATTTTTGGGATGAAGATTATGGCCCGGATGGTTATTATCGGAATATGGGCGAACTGGGTTTCAATAGTGAATTAATAATAAATTTGGTTGGTGAATTTCAGGTGGAAGGAGTAGAGTTGGAATTAACAGATTTTCAACTTTTACCCTACGAAGATAATGAATATTATCCTATAGTAGAAATTGAGAATAACAGCGGTCAGCAAGCAGATTTTGTATATTTGAATCTAAATATTTCCTCACCAGAAACTACTATAAAAGATTCATTGGTTCTGCCTACAATTACAGCTCAAGGATCATTAGTTTTTAACGGCGAGGAAAACGCAATTTTTTACCAGTTAGAAGAAGAACCTTCAGAATATGAGGCTAGAGCTAGAGTAGGAACTTTAAATGAAACTATTGTTGAAAACAATATTCGCGAAATAACTTTTGATAATTTTGAGATTGAATTTTCTCAGATTATTATAGAAAATGCCGTAAACATGCAAATGAATAGCTATTATGTATGGGAAGCTCAGGAAGTTTTAGAAAATTCCGAAATTACTATAATAAATTATTTTGCAGATGCAAATAATCAGCCATTTTACAATGAAGCTGCGGTACAGCGATTTAATTATTATGAACTCATTGGTTACCCTTACACAATAGTAAATGGCATGAACAAAATTGTTGGATATGAATCAGAAACTTATGAAGACAGTTTAAATTCGTTATTACAAATGCAGAATCCAAACACTTTTGTGCAGGAAAATAATTTTAATGCTTCCTATCTGGCTGGGATGGATGAAATATTTATTGAAATAGAATTGGAAAATCCTGGTGTTCACGTATTCAACTCTACTCTTATCAATACCGATTTGTGGATCGGTGTTATTCAAGACAGTCTAACAGCTAAGCAAGAAATTCCAGGTTCAATAATGATAGATATTCTGTATCAAAAAAACTTTCCAGAACTACTTTTTGAACAAACTTTTGAAGATACTTTTACCGTGAATAAAATATTCGAAATTACTCCAGTGAACGAAGATTATGACAATTGTTCCCTAATATATTGGCTGCAAAATAGTGTTTCCAAACAGATATATCAATATAATTCTATCCTTTTTACAGATATGGGAATAGTTGATAACCAAACAGAAATAGTTCCACAGGTAGTAAAATGGAAAATTTTCCCTAATCCTTTTACTTATGAAAGAGGGATAAAAATAGATAGTGATTCAAACATTAAAGAAGATCTTTCTCATTTCAAAATTTATAATATTAAAGGCCAGCAGGTAAACGAAATAAAAAATAGTAATGTTTGGTTTGGGTTAGATAAAAACGGTAGAAAAGTAGCACCCGGTATTTATTTTATAAAACCTGCTAGCAAGGATATAGTTAAGCGTTGTATTCTAATAAAATGAAAAAAATAAGTATTTTTAAACGCGATTTTTTTGAATTAACTGGTTGTATTCATAATCATAGTGAATATTCCAAAGATTCTTCTACTCCAATTAAAGAGATAAAAGAAGCTGCCAAAGCTTGCTTTTTAGATTATTTTACACTAAACGACCACATGAATGCAGCTTCCTGGGAAGATAAGGATATTCAGGATAAGGATTTAATCGTAATTCCAGGTATGGAAATTAATGATCCAAACGAAAATAATCATCTTTTGGTTTTTAATAGCAAGAAAATATTTTATTCTGAAGCAGAAGAATATGTGAAAAAATACAAAGAAGATGGTGCTATAACCTTTGCAGCTCATCCCTTTGAAAAACGAGCAACCGATAAACTACGGAAGTATATTTGGACTAACAAAAAGAACGATCTTTTTGATGGTTTGGAAATATGGAATGGCCTCTCTGATTGGGTTGGGAAAATTAAACCCAATATAAATGGTTTATTATTTATCTTGTTTCCTTCAATTTTCATAAAAAAACCTTCACGAGCAGCTATAAATTATTGGGATAAATTGAATAGGCAAGACAAAAAAAAATCTGCAATAGGAAGTGTAGATGCTCACCATGACAGCTATACTACCAAGTTTGGTTTAAAAATACGATATCTGAGCCATAAGTTTTTCTTTAAAACTATTCGTACCAATATTTATATACCAGCAGAAAAAGAAGTAAATGCACAGAATATATTGGAAGCTTTAAAAAAGGGAAATTCATATATTATAAATTATAAAAATGGTATACCATACAACTTCTTCGCCGGAATTTCCAATAAAAAAAATTCTGCTATTTTGGGCGAAGAGATTAAATTTAATAAAGATCTGAGATTTTATTACCGATTACCCAAAATAGCCAAAGTGAAACTAAAGAAAAATGGATTAAAAGTAGACCAGCAGCGTGATGAAAATGGTTTTTTTACTATTAACGGACCAGGGAATTACCGCTTGGAAATTTCCAACTGGGGACGCGGCTGGATATACACAAATAACATTTATGTAAAGTAAGGAGTAATATGCAATTAATGGATGAAAAAGTATTCGTAAATGAACTAAGCAGTTTTATGAACAGTGGATTGAATTCAACTTTTTTGGTAACCAAAAAAGAGCTGCGAGAAGATAGAAACGGTAATACATACATACGTTTGAAA
>JAXHUB010000265.1:0-8520 GCA_034189845.1 Candidatus Cloacimonadota bacterium
ATTTTGCAAAGATACCACTGGCCCGGCAATGTACGTGAGCTGAAAAGTGCTATAGAAAGAGTAGTTATAACTACGGATGATCTAACAATTCTAGCAAAGCATTTCGACTTTTTATCTTGCAAAAATTCTGCCAATTCTTTTCAAGAAAAACCTCAATTGAATATTGAACTAGGAAAACTGCCATTGAATAAAATTGAAAAGAAAATCTTAGAAACTACATTAGATTATTTCAATAATAATAAATCCGCTGCTGCTAAATCTTTGGGACTTTCTCGTGCCACGCTTTATAGAAAACTAAAAATGTAGAAATTGATTAGTGATATAAATTAGCATGCTTAAAGACAGTTGCTATGTACATACAGTACTAGTCCACCTGTTACAATCTGATCTGCAATAAAAATCCAGGCTGGCGGCTGAACTGCAAGAAGACGGGGATTCTCGTTTCCAAAATGAAATTAACTTAGATTTTATAATAGAAATTAAACATTCAAAATTAATAATTAAAATAGCAATGGTGCTGGAAGGGGGACTCGAACCCCCGACCTACTGATTACGAATCAGTTGCTCTAGCCATCTGAGCTATCCCAGCTTGGTTTTTACAAAATTTGCAGAGATATTTTGGTCAAGTTGAATTTGTTATAAAAAGCGAATGCCTTTGGTAGAAAAAGCATTTAACGTAAGGTCAGCAAAATCTTTATTTTGGTATTTCTCCAAAGCGGCAGCACCTATCATGGCAGCGTTATCCATGCAATACTGAAGAGCCGGAAAATATGCTGTAGCTCCAATTTTTTTCGCTTTTTGTTGCATCTGCTTCCTAAGTAAACTATTGGCTGAAACCCCACCAGCAACAATTATTTTTTTTATTCCGCTTATATATGCGTAATTTATAGTTTTTTTTACTAAGCTTTCCACAATAGCCTGTTGTACAGAAGCTGCTATATCTGCCAAGTGTTTTTGAATAAATTCCTGCGAGTGTTTTTCCAAATATATCCTAACTGCTGTTTTAAAACCACTGAAACTAAAGTCGAAATTATCTTTCCTATCTAAAGCCCTGGGAAAGCTGGCAAATTTGGGATCACCTTCTTTGGAAATTTTGTCTATAATAGGTCCGCCTGGATAGCCCAGGCCAAACAATTTTGCTACCTTATCGAAAGCTTCTCCTGCAGCATCATCACGCGTTTTCCCTACTATTTCAAAATTATCTTTATCTACAAAATACACCAGCTCAGTATGTCCGCCAGATATCACTAGCGCTAAATAGGGCGGATTAATTTCGGGATTTTCTAACTTATTAGCATAGATATGCCCCAGCATATGATTTATAGCTATCAGCGGTTTGTTCAGGCTGTAAGCCAATGCTTTGGCAAAAGAAACACCTACTAATAGCGAACCTATAAGCCCCGGATTTACCGAAACAGCAACAGCATCAATGTCTTTAAAACTAAAATTTGCTTTCTTTAAAGCTGCAATGGTTAAGTGTGTGATATTTTTTAAATGCAACCTGCTTGCCAGTTCTGGAACCACACCACCAAATTCTTTGTGTCTTAGCTGAGAAGATATAAGGTTCACAAAAACGTGGTAGTTTTCGTCGACTATTGCTACAGAAGTGTCATCACAGGAAGTTTCATAAGCTAAAATTTTAGTCATTTTTTTTTATAACTTGAATATATTGGGGAGTATAATCTAAAAGCTTAATGCCAGTAGGAAGATCAAAATAAACACTCACATATGTATTTTCGATCACTTCCTCTTTATCTAATCTCGCCACTACATTAGTATTATTTAATTCAGAAACCTGTTCTTCTGGTCCGCTTATCATTGCAGAAACTTTCTGAGGAATTATTGTTACTTCAATATCTTGCGGATATTCAACTGGAATTAATGAAATTGTTTTAGTTATTATCTTGCTCTGAGTAATAGTTATATTAATCTGGGAATCTAGCAACTCTATTTTTGGGGAAGGTTTTATTAAATTTACCTTCAATGAGCCATCTTCCAATATATTCTTAGAAATTTTCTCAGTTTCTACGAAAGCTATTTCCTCAACTATTCGTGAGGGTCCTCGAATTTGTACTTCCTTTTTTTCTAAAGAAAGCTTGTTTTTAATAAAATATTCTTCATCTTTACCACTCTGATATTGCAGTAGTATTCTTTTAGAAGCAGTTGTTATTTCATCCATTAAGATAGTTAATTTCTCGTCTAGATTCAATTTTCTTACAGTTAGATCCCTATTCTCAGGAAAAAATAGCTGTTCTTCAGAAACTTCCACTTCGTTTTCACCTTTTTTGAATTGGGAAGCATCTATACGAAAGTAATAGTCGGAATATTTTAAAAGAACTATGTCTAAACCTCTTCCAGTAACAGCTACAGGAACTTTGGGAACTTCATCATGAACAGGAACTAAATTGGTAGGAATGTTTTCTAAATAGACTGGGAACAATATCTCTTCAGTTTGAGTGCGTATTAAAACTTGCTGTATCCATAGAAAAATAGCTATTATAAGAACTAATACCTTTATCCATAGGTTCTTTTTCATATTACTTACCGATTATTCTGAATAGTTTGCGCCCCATATGAGCCACATTGCGATTTTCGTCATTTTTCCAATCGCGAATTGTTTGATCTGTTAAAATCACAAAATCCTTATCTTTATCACGCTTACTACGCTGATTCACAATGTTAGCAAGCTTCTTCATCGATACCCAAATAGTTTTTATCCTTTTCTCATCTGCTTCTGTTAGCCATTCACGAATGTAAGGGTACACTATAATTGGATTAGAACGAGCCACTTGAGTAAGAATATGAGTTATTTTTTTTTGAACTTCGATAGTCTCATCATCTATAGCGTCAGAGATGAATTCCATAATATAATTGGGATCAGATTTAGCTATATTTTCCATACCATGAAAAGAGATAGCTCGTTTTTTTTCATTATCCGATTTCACCCATTCCTTCATACATTCTTTCATAAGTTCTGGATATTTTTTCCACATCTCGTTAATAATACTTTCCGCTTCCCAAGGAATATCCTCGAAGGTTTCGCCTAATATTTCTAACAATTTCTTTGGTTCTTGTATATAACGGTTGTACATATAAAATAGCGCTGTCGCTCGTATCCCATACATTTTATGAGAAAGCATCTTTTTTGCTATTGGAAACATTTTACGCTGGTCATCATAATCCAATAGTTTTTTTCCCACATATTCACGAATAAAATAGTTAGGCGTTTTGGCTAAAGAATAAAGCTTAGTTTTAGCTTTTCCCTTATTATCATCATCCAATAAATCGAAAACTTTATACAAAATATTATCGATCTCTTTAGTAGCTTCAGAATCAAGACGTCCAATTTTGTTTAGCATAATTCTCCTTAATTCAATTGTATTCCTAGTATATTTTTTGTATTAAATTAGTATAGGAACTATTGGTTATTTTTTTGCTGTAATTTTGGGACAAATATCAATGATAAATTTTTCTAGTCAATAATTATTTAGAATTTAACTTGTTGAGTTCCTGTTGTAATTCTTTAGTTTTTTGGGAATTATCATCGCGAATCCATCTATCATCTATTTTTATATTTAGAGGTGAATGCCTTCTAATATAGTCAACAATGGCATCGCGCAGATTTTTTTCGTATCTGGTAATTTTTTCTTCGGGAATTTTAGTAAGCATAGTAAGTCCGGCATTCCCCTGTAATAAGAAATCGGTAGTTGCTACCTGATATGTTTTATCTGCTCGCCAAGGTTCACCAGCTATCTCTAATTTGGTTATCCTATCGTAATCTTCTCTTTTACGACTATACACTACTTTTCCACCAGCTATTCTTAAACCATGACGAGTTCCCGATACCCTCATTTCAATAATTCTCTTTAAAAATTCTCCACTAGCTTCAAATGTTACTATCTGATTATCGAATGGCATTACATTAAAAACATCTCTATATGTTATTGGCCCTTTTTGAATATCGCTGCGAACACCGCCCATATTCAAGAAAGCAAAATCAGCATCTGTTGCAAAAAGCATAGACTGACAAACTAAATTACCAATCTCACTTTGAGCATCAACATCACGCCGTGAAATCTGTTCTTCCGCTATACCAATTACTTCATCCATTCCCTCTTCAGCTTTTTGCTGATAATATGCTATTGTGTCAGAAATTCCTGGATGAGGAATGAACTCATCCTCAAAAAGGGTTATTAAAGCTCCGTCATCTAATGAAGGCAACTCATATCCAGTTATAGTTTTGGTTTCCTTATCAATTTTCAAAGTTATATGACCCACATTACTACCGTAAGCATATCCCTGTAAGACCAAAGTATGTGTTACTGGATCTTCCCAAGGGTCAGCATAACCTACATGTATATGACCAGCGAAAAATACATCTATTCCTTCGACTTCATGAGCCAATTCTTGAGCATCATAGCCCCAATTCCGTTCTCTTTCCTCTTGGAGTTCATTCTCATAACGCCTCTTATAGGCAGCTTCAGCATCATAGGGAATACCCATATGCCCAGCAACAAAAAGCAAATCTACACCTTGTTCTTCTACAATTGGTATCCACTTTTGCAAACTTTCTTTGGCATTCAAAAAATCTACATTTTTTATATTCTCTGGGAAACTCATTTTTGCTGTATCCGTGGTGGTAAGACCAATAATACCAATTTTAACTCCCATTTTTTCAACAATGATGTATGGTTGTACATAATCTACTAGCTCGTCAGTTCCCTTTTTCACGATATTGCAAGATAGTATTGGAAATTCTGCCATACTAAGAACTTCTTTCAAACGTTCTTCACTAATATCATATTCATGATTCCCTATAACCATCAAATCATAACCGATCATGTTCATATATTTTATTACAGCTTCACCATCGCTCATCGTACCAATGGGATGTCCTTGAAAAAAATCACCAACATCAACCAAAAGATGGTCACGTTTACCCTCTTCCGACTTTGCCCGTACTCTATTTATGTAGGTGGCAGCAACCCCTCCTCCTCCTAACATGGGCGGAAAATCGGGATTCATAAAAGTTGCAGGATAACGATCGATACCGCCATGGATATCATTCGTAAATAGTAAATCTAATTTTAGCTCATCTGCTGATATACCAAGTACACCAACAAATACTAGTAATACAAAAAATATTTTTTTCATAATTAACCTACCAATTGTAACTTACAGATGTTTTTACTTCTAAAAAGGTTTCCTCTACGCTGTCTGGCATATTCCAACCTCTATCTTCCGGCTGGATATCTTGCCATAGACCGTTATGATCATAATAACTATCCATAAACAAATCAAGACTATCATAGTCACGTCGAGCTAATTTTGCCCCAATATCTACTGTGAAATTACTCATTACCCTAAAACCGGTTCCGGCCGAAAAGGCTGGTGTTGTTATCTTATTTACATAATTCACACCATCATCTTCAATGTTCTGATAGACTGTTTCATAGCTAAAACCAAAACGGAAAGGAATTGTGTGTTTATAAAGATGTTCCACGCCAATATAGTAGTTTAGTTCATTATCGTAAAGTGAGTTTACATCTGCCCATTGTACCAGTTCAATATCAACATTAAAGTGGGTACGCATAACATTTCGTGGTTCATAGGCAACACCAGCTCTTAATCTTCCCGGAGTAATAAATTCTTGGAAATCATTATCAGGAGCTGGAGAACCATCTATTGTATAATTTAGTTTATCAATATCAAATTCAATTTTAGGAAGATAACTCATTCCTAAATCAAATCTTGGGGTTATATTTCCCCTTGCTCCTAGTTTTATTGTGTTGGCTGAAAAATCTCTCTTTAACTTACTATGATAGTCATTCAAAGGGTCACTAGAAAGTTCTCGTGCCGCATCTGTCCAAATAATATCCTTATTCCAGTTTGCATCTCCATTCAGAAACATAACCTGAAAACCAATCGAAGCTATATCTTGATATTTCACGGCAGCGGAAAAGCCCATATCGCTTATTTCGCCTTCAGATTCAATAAAATTTCTGGCAATTATCGGTGGATAATTATCATCATCGGAATTCTCGTCATTCCTTACCTGTTCCTGGTAATCAGCATCGAAATTTACAAAAGGTTTATAGTGTAAACCAAAATTCACCTTAAAATCCGAGAAATCTTGTGCATAGTATGCCAAAATAGCCATATCCGTATAATAATCCACATTGGAAACATAAACAGCATCCTGTACGTACCCCGAGAAGAAATCATACATAGGAAGATTGCGGTCTTCGGTATTTTTTAGTAAATTAAAGCTCAACTGTGCTCCAAATTTGGAATTCATCTCTGCTAAGTTAGCAGGATTCAAAAATGTATCGAACACTCTATTCCCTCCGGCAGTTCCTGCTCCACCCATGGCTGTAATTCGGGCATCCATATTACCAACATAATTCCCGCTGAATTCCTCTAAAATAGAATAGGAAAACAGATTTATTCCAATTATTATTAAGGTAATTATTGCAAAGCGTTTCATCAATCCTCCAATTAAAATTTCCAATCTAATTGTAATCTAATCGCATTCTCGGTTTTTCTAACTGTTTCATAATAATATTCGCCGCTTTCCGGCAAATCGTTCCACCAAGCTCGCCATTCGACTTCTTTGGTTTTATATCTTTTTGTTTTAAATTTTAGTGTTAAATAGAGATTGTTCGAGATCTTATCGTGCAAGGCAAACCAGAATTTCGTACCGCCTTCACCCATGAAATCTATTTCGATATCTTCCCAATCCCAATGACTCACTCCATTGCCATCCCAATAGATGAAAGAGCCCTTAACTTTTAAATTATCGTTGAAATAATGTGTATAATCGGCACAAATATAATCGGCGTGAGAAAGCATACTCCCCTGTGCTATTGTATTTCCACCAGGTTCGGGATCATTAGTAAGGTAAGTATAAGGCGGCTGCCAAACGTTCAAATATCTGTATTCCAATTCTAAGAGGTCATAGTTTGAAAGATACGCTCTAATCTTTCCAGTTGTTTCATTCGTTTTAGATACTCCCCGGTCGGCATCATCGTCATAACGATTGATTTGGTGTTTGTATTTAAGTCTTAAACTAAGCTGGTAAACTGGACGGAAATCCAACTCACCTTGGAAACGCACACTTTTACGGCCATCTGCTTTACGTTCCCAAATATCTACATAAGTCCTGTTTAAAGTGAGCATTCTATGAAAGCGATAACGTGTTTCAAAATAAACACCCTCTTCTGCCTGCGCTTGAGCAGAATTTATATACATATCGCGTAGTAACGGATTTGCCAATGTATGAGCATATTTATCTAAAGCTGTGTCATCAAATTTTTGATGCTCGGAAAAACCGCGGGAATAAGGATTGTCAAAACCCAGATCATAATTACGATAAAGTGAGAGTAGATAGAGATTATCGAACTGGGTATAGGAACTTATTACCAAAGCTTTAGGATCATCACCTAACTTAAACATATTCCCATCTACTTCCAGCTCGGCATATTCTCCCTGAAATGATGTATTATTTATAACAGTTCGCCAGTCGAAACCGTAAACACGCCGATAGTTACGATCGTAACTATCTGTTTTGGTAGAATATAATGCTGCTATCTCGCTGTCCATCATTTTATATTTACCCTCAGCATCATCCGGGTCTGGCATTAGCAGGTAGCGCAGGCTATCTGGTCCATAAACCACAAAATCTCTATCATAAGTAGCCTCATAAGCAGTTATACCCACAGAACTACCCAAAATAGGAGAATATTCCAAATGACCACCAATGATGTCTTCTTTGAAAGCATTTTCTTCTGGTGCCATAGTATAGTTAGTATTCTCAAAAATATCTGAATCGAAACTACGTGTTTGAGTTATGTAAGCTAACATATTATCATCATCGGTAAACAAGCCATCACCGTTACTATCGTACACAACCGCATCCTTATAATCGGAAGAAATAAACATGGATGCGTTCAGCTTAGGAGATCGCCATTCTGCTGCAGCTCCGCGCAGTGCATATTCTCTGGTTCTAGAAAGATCGCCTATTATCCCCTTGATAGTCTTGCTAAAACCAAAGCCGGTTTTGCGGGAACTATAAAAATCTGTGTTTTCCATTACCAGGCCTTCGCCATAGGTAACCCTGTAGTTCCCAGCAAATATTTTCAGAGAATTATTGCCATTGAACCTTTTTTGATAACCCAAAAAATACTTACCATTGCGGTTAAAAGTTTCAAAATCACTATCAAAAAGATTTGTTTCACCTTTATTATGATTATACATCACCCCAGCTTTCCATTCATTACCGTATCGCACACGCAATTTATTGGTAACCGACGGTTCCGTTTGCTCCATATGGTATTTTTGCCATAAATTAATGGTGTAGGAATTTGAAGGGGTATCCACTTCGAGTTCAGTTGTTTTATACATCTCTTCTGGTTCTTCGCGATACGGTGTGTCATTATATTTTAACTGATAATCGAAGTAGAGTCTTTTTTCGTGTGGTTTTTCTTTGTAGTAAATGTAGTGTTGTAAATTGGAAGCGCC
>JAXHUB010000266.1:0-2852 GCA_034189845.1 Candidatus Cloacimonadota bacterium
TAATTAACTCTCCAACTATTAGCCTGAATATATGGAATCACTTTACAGCCTGTCTCAGCATATCGACGTGTAAGCTTAGCTGCCTTATAAACCATATGATAAGGCTCATTGGCCACATCGCGCCTAAAACCAAAACCATCAGAAAAATGGGAAGAATAGATCATGGGATGTATAGAATCCAAATATCTGGAAATACTACCAATATCCTGACCAGTATTTTGCACATCCGCTTTCCGTTGCCAAGCCACAATAGCAAAAATATCAGCTGTAAGACTTACTTCATATTTCTTACAAACTTTATATACATCTTTAACAAAACTTGTTATTATATCTATTTTACTTCTAGTTTGATATAATGAATCCTGTTTTACCAATAGCGAATCTTGTTGAATAAAATAGAATACAGCATCATCTAAACTACCCTGGGTAGGAAAACGAATATAATCCAACTGAATTTCATCTACTTTATTTTTAGCAGCTAGTTCTATTATTTCTAAAAGTTCATTTTGCACAGAGGGTAAGGAGGGATCTAGCCAAGAAGGATCTATGCGTGAAGATTCCCGCCAGGGCTTTCCTGAACTGCTTTTAGGCCTCACAGTGCTGTCCCTCATAGCCACAAATCTATCATGAAACATCACCAGCCTGGCAACAGCCCTCATATCTCTATCGTGAAGAGCTTTCACAGTTTTTTTGATGTTAACTATCCTGTCAACTCTCTCGGCTCTCAGGGAGTCCTTTTGGGGCACTGAAAAGAAAACCCTCCCTTTCATATTTTTTAGATCAAAAACAACGGTATTTATGCCAGCTGCTTCTGCACTATCCAAAATAGTTTCAAAACGATTCGAGCTTACCGTATAGGCACTAAGATATATTCCTTTTGTAAAATTATACTGTTCGATTTTTTTTATTGGTGTTTCTTTTTCCGTATCTTCTTTTTTATTCTGTTTGTTATTAATATTTTTTTTCTCCTGATCCTTATTAACTATGTTTGGTAATTCTTGTTTTTCCTCAATTGCAGGGTTATTTTCCTGTTTCTCTACTGATGGATTGCATGCCAACAGAAAAAAAAATATTATGTAAATTACGTTTTTTTTCAAAATTCCGCCTTTATATAAAAATAGGAAGCTACCTAAAGACAGCTTCCCAAAAGTGCAAGTTTTTTCAGGATTAATTTTTCAAATTAATTCTCACAAGCGCTCTTTTTAAAGCCAATTCGGCTCTACGAAAATCTATGTCCGAGCTTTCTGGTGGTGCTTTTAATCTTTTTTCAGCTCTCTGCTTTGCCTTTTTTGCTCTTTTAACATCAATTTCTTCTTCTGCTTCAATTGTTTCACAAACGATTACTATATTATCATTTTCTACTGTTGCAAATCCATCATGTACAGCATAATTTTTTGTTTTATTTCCTTTATAAACTGTTATAACTCCAGGTCTTAGCATGGTTATAAATGGAGTATGACCGCTGTAAATTCCAAAATCACCATCTACTCCAGGAACAATGATATGGTCGAAATCATCCTTTAGTCTTACTTTTTGCGGCTGAAAAATTTCCAAATGAACTGTAGCCATTATTTATTTTCTTCCTTTTTATCTTTTTTCTGTTGCTTTTGTTCTTTGGTTTTTTCATTCTCCTTTTTCTGTTTGTCTTTTTTTTTCTCGGAATCTTTTTCTTTTTGTTCTTTATTTACTTTTTCCTCAGTCTTTTTACTGCCTGAACTGCCTTCAATTTTTTTTTGCTTTTTCTTCAGCTTCTTCAATAGTTCCTACATATAGGAAGGCTGCTTCTGGCCAATCATCACAATCTCCATTAATAATTGCCTTAAAGCCAGCAATTGTATCTTTAAGTGGTACATATTTACCAGGTGTATTGGTAAATTCTTCTGCCACAAAGAATGGTTGCGAGAAGAAACGTTGCAGCTTTCTGGCTCTATTTACAACCAACTTATCTTCTTCGGAAAGTTCATCCATCCCTAAAATAGCGATTATGTCTTGTAGGTCTTTGTAATTTTGCAAAATTCTTTGAGTTTCACGAGCCACTCTGTAATGCTCTTCCCCGATAATTTTAGGATCTAGTATACGGCTGGTAGAATCGAGAGGATCTACAGCTGGATAAATACCTAATTCTACTATTTTCCTTGAAAGAACAGTGGTTGCATCGAGGTGAGAGAAAGTTGTTGCTGGAGCTGGGTCGGTAAGGTCATCTGCTGGAACATAAATTGCCTGTACTGAGGTAATAGAACCATCTTTGGTAGAGGTAATACGTTCTTGCAACTCGCCCATTTCAGAAGCTAGTGTCGGTTGATAACCAACTGCGGAGGGCATTCTTCCCAAAAGAGCAGAAACTTCTGATCCAGCCTGAGTAAAACGAAAGATATTATCGATAAAAAGCAATACATCTTTTTTAGAAACATCTCTGAAATATTCTGCAACGGTAAGACCAGCAAGACCAACTCTCTGACGAGCTCCAGGGGGTTCATTCATTTGTCCAAAAATAAGAGCTGTTTTATCTAAAACACCGGAATCTTTCATTTCCAGATATAAATCGTTTCCCTCTCGGGTTCGTTCTCCCACTCCAGAGAAAACGGAGTAACCGCCGTGTTCGATTGCAATATTTCTAATCAATTCCTGAATAAGTACTGTTTTCCCTACTCCGGCTCCACCGAAAAGTCCGATCTTACCCCCTTTAGGATAAGGTTCGATAAGGTCTATTACTTTTATACCGGTTTCCATTATATCTTCTTCTGTTGAGAGATTTTCGAATATCGGTGCCTGTCTATGGATAGGGAATCTTTCTTCCGATTTGATAGTTCCCTTTTCATCGATAGGGTTACCGGTAACATTCATAATACGTC
>JAXHUB010000267.1:0-4886 GCA_034189845.1 Candidatus Cloacimonadota bacterium
AGAAAACCACAGTAAAGGTTGGCATTTTAGATATTACGCTTTACAGAGACGATCTTTCACAAATAGCAGAAAATCCAGTTCACAAGGATTCAATCATCGATTTTCAAGTTGAAGGCAACAAAATAGTGCTAATCGACGATGTTCTTTATACCGGGCGTACAGTGCGTGCTGCTATGGAAGGAATTCTTTCATTTGGAAGACCAAACAAGCTGCAGTTAGGAGTGCTCATCGATAGAGGCCACCATGAAATGCCGATAAAAGCTGATTTTGTAGGGAGAGATGTTCCCACATCCGAATCGGAAGTAATAAAAGTATCTTTCGATAGCACCGATGATGAGCAGAATGTTAAGATAATGCAAAAATAAAACCCGCTCTGCAGCTACAAAGCGGGCTTAAATTTTCTTTATTTTATCTCAAATTTTATTGCGGTATTATTGGCAATATTGTCGGAAATGGGACATAGTTGATCTATTTCGTGTAAGAAATTTTCTTTTTCTTCTTTGCTCATATCTGCATCGATGTCGGTGATAACTTTTATGTCCTGAAATCCTGCTCTGTTTGCTTTGCTTTTACCCATAAGAACATCTAAATCTAGCTCACCTTCAATTTCCACATTTATTCCTCGCAATTCAATACGTTTTCTGAGTGCTATTAGTTTTCCTATGGTTGCTATACAACTAGCTAACGAGAAGAATAAATACTCTAGGGGAGTGGGACCACTATCTTCGCCACCTCCATTTTGGGGCTGGTCAACATAAAGTTTATGTCCTCTAGCTGTTACCTCGATCTTCATTTTATCCAATAATCTCGCTTCTGTTTTCACCTTCTTCATAGTAGCCATAATAATTCTCCTTTTTTATTTTTGTAACACAAGGTAAGGCGAATTATGAAACAACCAACAATAAAATTGAATTGAAACTTTTTAAGAAAATTGTTTTGACAAAAATATTGTGAATAAAAGCTTTTGTTCGAAAATGAAAACAAAGTTTAAATTTTTAGAACCGATAGTTGCTATTAGTATCCATAGCGGGCATAGGTTAACAGCCAAAGCACGCAAGAATATTAACCTTAACCCTCAGTAGCGCTTTGCTGAAGAAGATCCATTTATGAATAGATTAGTGAGAAGTTTTGACAATTGGATCGAGGTGCCAATTAGTAGGTTTGTGGTAGATCTAAATCGCCGACCAGGTAGGGCTATATATATGAAACCTGAAGAAGCATGGGGTCTGCAAGTTCGGAAGCAAATTCCCAACACAGAAGAAATAGAACAAGCGCGAAAGTACTATAATGAATTCTACCAGAATTTAGAACAAAGATTCAATGAAATGTTAGAAAAATTTCCCCATGTTTTAGTTTACGATTTCCACAGTTTCAATCCGCGTGCTCATCGAGAAAATCCAGATGTTATTTTAGGACGTAGTAATATGCCACCATATTGGCAGCCTTTTGTACAAAAACTTCAATATCATTTTCAGAATACTCTTGGCTGCGATAAAAGAGTTGTATTAGATAGTTTTTATCCAGGTGGATATCTGCCTCGCTGGCTTCACCAAAAATTTCCTCAAAAAGTATGTTGCATCGCTTTGGAATTTAATAAAAATATTTTCATGACAACTGCAGGAGGCAGATTAATTTCCAAAAAATTTAAAATGATAAAAAATGCAATGGAAGCAAGCAAGCCAATAATAAAAGAATATTTAGATGGGATATCTTAGTTATTTTTTTTCTACTCCACTGGGTCATATAAGCTTAATTGCCAATGAAGAAGCTCTTTTGCAGGTTCATTTCGAAAAGAAAAAAACAACAGGCAAAAATTGGATTATAGCAGAAGCTGAAAAACAGTTACAAGAATATTTTGCTGGAAAAATAAAAAAAATTCAAATTCCAATTCAACTGCAAGTAACAGATTTTCAGTTACTGGTATTAGAATCTGTACAAAAAGTTCAGTTTGGAAGCACAATTACTTACCAAAAGCTGGCAAATATTTTGCACAAGCCCAATGCAGTCCGTGCAGTGGGTCAAGCTTTAGCCGCTAACCCCGTTCCTATAATAATCCCCTGTCATAGGGTAGTGGGGAAAAATAGTTTAGGAGGCTTTAAAGGTGGAATTTCCAGAAAAAAGATACTTCTAGCACTAGAAAAAATTGACAGATAGAGAAGCCAAGCTCTAATTAATCCAGTAGGGGGAAATATGGCAGAAAAAAATAAGCAAATAAGAGATAATCCTATTTTTCATAACCTTAGTAAAAAAGAAGCTGAATATATTATCAAAAATTCAAGCTTGCAAACTTTAGCTGCCGAGCAATATTTTCTGAAAGAAAAACCACTCAATGACACTTTAGCGATTATTCTAAAAGGCCATATTATTATAACCAATGATGAAAAAAAGATTTTGGCAGACTTAAATGAAACAGATTTTTTTGGTGAAATATCGTTATTTATTAGCAATACGGAAAATCTATGCATACAAGCTAAAACCATAACAGAATTGTTTATTTTTAGTAAAAAAACTTTGCAAAACACCCTGAAAGCAAAACCTGGTTTAGCTACTAAAATATTAAAAAATATATCGAAAATTCTAGCAGAAAGACTTCGAATTACTAACAATCAACTGCAAGAATTACAAAAATGAATCCTGTAAGAAATATTTATACCATAGCAAAAATATTTATTGTTTGTGCTCTAATGTATTTGCTGTGGCCCTATATCCATAATGTAATTGGTATGCTTATTGTAGCCTTTTTCATTACTACTATACTTTTACCCACAGTAGATTGGTTGGAAGGTAAATTTAAGAATCGCATTTTAGCTGTATTCACGATTATGATAGTTGTAATAGCATTGTTTTTCGCTTTTTTTGCTATTTTTGTATATGAAGTAGGGGGGGAAACAAAGAATATTTCCCAACAATATTTAAATAAAGACATAATCGATTCAGCTGCCAAAAGTTATGAAAATCTTCTACAAAACATGCCGCCGGCTGTTAGTAAAATTATAAGCAGTTTTTTCGATAAAAAAACCATAACTTCCAAGTTAAATGCTTTTGCACAAAATATAGTTTCACAAATACTTAATGTTTTAGGTCAGTTCTACAAACTAATTTTCAACTTCATCATGACCCTCATTTTTACAGTAATGTTGCTTGCAGGATATCATAATTTCAAAAAAAGCCTGGTAAGCTTGGTAGGGAACAGTCGTTTCGAGCTTTTCTTGCGGATGAGTTATCAAATAGAACAGCAGATCAGCAAATATTTAAGAGGGCAGATGAAAGCAGCAGCTCGCATAGCATTTTTAACTATTATATTTTTATTGCTATTAAACTTATTGTGGAGCGCAAATGTAAAAATGGTATTTTTTTTAGGAATAATAGCTGGTTTGGCAAGCCTTATTCCAATAATAGGAATTTTTATTGGAATGCTACCAGCTATTATAATAGCCCTCATTTTCAATTTGCAAAATCCAGCAGCAGCAAGTAGTTTTTTCTTTATCCCTCATATTGTTATTATCTATATCATCATCTATCATTTAGATAAAACTGTACTCTCACCTGTTTTGGTGAGTAAAAAAATAGGACTGCATCCGCTGTTGGTGCTAATCGCACTTATTTTAGGTGCGAATCTTTGGGGGCCAATGGGAATACTGTTAGCAGTTCCCATAACAGGTGTAATAAAAGTAATCGTGAATGAATCGGTGTGGTTCTTAAGAAAAAGTAAAGAATTCGCACAAAATAGGGAGAAACTGATATGAAGAATCCTATTTGGGAAAATCTATTTCGCAATTGGAACCAGAGTGAGGAAAAACAAACTCTAAACACTTTGAAAAATATTCCAATATTTTATAACTTGCAAACAGCAGAGATAAAAGAAGTAAAAAAACTAATTCATAACAGGTTTTATAAAAAAGATGAGTATATTTTCCAGCAAAATGCTCTGGGTGTGGGAATGTACATTGTGCAAAAGGGTAAAGTGAATATTCAGTTGGAGGATAAAAATAATTCCAAACTGGTTTTGGCAGAGATGAAAGAAGGTGATTTTTTTGGTGAAATGACTATTTTGGATGAAAAACCACGTTCGGCAGCTGCCATCGCTACTACCGATTGCTCTATTTTGGGTTTTTTTAAACCAGATCTTATGAGCTTGCTGAAAAGAAAACCAATTATTGGTAGCAAAATTCTTTATAACCTCACCAAAATTATCGCACAAAGATTGCAAAATACCTATGCAAAATTAAAAGCTGTTCAAAATGAAAAATGAACTGATTAAGTTGTACCGACTTTTTCTGCTTATTCTATTGGCAATAGTGCTGTATTTTATATGGCCATATATCGATAATTTAATCTATATTTTGGCTCTTGTATTTTTACTTACCACTATTTTACTTCCTGCTGTAGATTGGTTGGAAGGAAAGATCCACAGCCGTATAGCAGCCATTATTATTGTTGTGCTAACAGTGCTACTGGTTTTAGGATTTTTCCTGGTTTTATTTGTCATGCAGCTTTCTGATGAAGCAGTGCAATTTTCTAAAAACATAGATCCACAAATTTTTAACACTACTTTAAACTCTATTTCTTCTGGTACCATAGAAAAATTACCCGATTTTATGCAGCAGTTCTTTCAAGAACAGATTCCTAAAATAAATATCTCACAAAAAATCGCTGATTTCGCTAAATCTGTTATTTCCCAACTTCTCTTGCTTGCTTCCCAAATTGGCTCAATGCTTTTCCATTTCTTTATGACAATTATTTTAACAGTTATTTTGCTCTTCGAATACTATAATTTCAAGAAAACTATAGTGAATATTCTACCAAATAAATATTTCGAAACTGGATTACAACTTATTTATAAAATCGAAAAACAGGTGAGCAGATATTTGGGTGGACAACTGATG
>JAXHUB010000268.1:0-6262 GCA_034189845.1 Candidatus Cloacimonadota bacterium
ATTGAAGAATTTGGATGGTTTCAAATCAGAAAAAAATCTTGCCCATTTTATGAAAATCTGGTTTAATGGATATTATGAAAAATACAAAAATTAGACACAGTTATCTTTACACTACCTATTTTTAATTTCAAAGGTAATATCTTCGCGAAAGAATTGCAGGCTATCGGCATAAATAGGGCAGAACGAAATAAGCAGAAGCAGAATTACTTTTAGCATCTATTTTAGCAGCAGCATTTTGTTGGTGGCTAGTTGCTTATTTTGGGAAACAAGTTTATAAAGATAAACGCCAGAGGTAGCCGATTTACCAGAATCATCGTTTCCATTCCAAACCACCGAGTTTTCGCCTTTTTTAACACAAATTTGCAGCTCTCTAATTTTTTGGCCGCGAGAATTACATATCACTAGCTTAGCATCTTCTTGCTTAGCTGAGGCTACAAAGCTAATTTTGGTGGTAGGGTTAAAAGGATTGGGATAGTTGGAAAGATGATATTTTGAGGCTGGCTGGGGAATTTCTTGCTCATCTGTGTGAACATAATCTTCAAATACAAATTCATAATAATTTTCCTCACCAGGCGCAACCGAAAGGAGAGAATCCACTGCTGCAAGTGCTGCCAAATGTACATGACAATCATAATTAAAAGCATATATTTCAGCCTCGAAATAACCGTCTTCATTCGTTATCACTTCTGGAAAATCATAATGATATGGGGTTAGCTAGATCTCTACATTTTCAACTGGATTCATATTAGCATCATAAACATGTCCGCAGAAAGTGCCGCTATAACCAGTGCCATCGTCCCACTCTCCTATGGAAGGCGTATTATCTCTGGCAAAAATACGATCACCACCAGGGATAGGATATACAGAACCCCAAACTGATTGCAGAGATTGCTCTGCAGTGGGTGCCAGCGTCATATCTTCCAAACTGCCAAAATTTAGGTTTGAATAACTCTCTAAAAAAAAACAAATCAACTTCATCTCCGGCAGGGTCGATTGCCAGTGGCGTTATTAGATCAGCTTGTGTTATTACCAGCAAAGTGTCAGTTTGATACTCGGTACCAGGTTGAACATAAGAGCTGCCTGCATTGCAAACAATAAAACAGCTGTCCAAAGTAGAGTTTTCCTCTCCTATATAATCACTAAATAATTCCATTTCCCAACCAGAATCTGTAAAACGTAGTTCTTTGATATCTACATATGGTTGAATAGGATTTGCTACTAAGATAGCAGCACTTAAAATTAATAAGATGATAATAGTGTTTTTCATAGCTTCCATCCCTGTTCCTAGAAAAAACTTATCCTTAAAAACACTTTTATATACACTTAGATAATTTGCAATAGACTCTCATTATAGTCAACAAGAATATTTTATTTTATGGTACAGTAAAAAGAATTGTGCAAAACTTTTGAATTTAACATAATAAGCGAGAAACTAGATTACTTTTATTTTGGAAGAAGAATTTTGGTGGAACAAACCCTATTCTGCCACCACGATAATGCCAGTGCCCTGCTTGTTATCTTTAAGCATATCCAGCTGCATGAACAGCGCACCTACCGGGTAAACTGGTAGGTAGTAAAAGGGCAGCAGCACCAGAAAAGGTTTGAATTTCTGGACTAGTGAAAGCGGCAACTTTAGACACAAAATCCAGTATAAATGTCCCCAAAAACCGTAGGAATAGGTAAAATTTTTCACTTTAAACCCGGCAGTTTGCAATTTTTCAGTAAGTTCTTCCTTGCTATAGCCAGGACGAACATGTTCGGCTACGAATTTAGCAGATTCATCAAAATTACTAGGTGTAGAAATTATCAGCTTACCACCAGGTTTCAGCGCTTTCCTAAAATTTATTAAAACCTGCCTGTCATCGGCTATGTGTTCCAAAATATCACTGGCTACTACCAGATCGTACTGTTGTTCTGGCACATAAGCGGTTAAATCAGCTTGCCTGGCGCTTATTTTAGTGGGAAAGTATTTGCTGGCGAATTTTACAAAAGAATCCATATAATTAGTTTTTAAGTCCACAGCGTGCACCTGTGCTGCCGACCAATTTTGCAGCACAAACCAGGAATATTGTCCAAATCCAGCACCAGCATCGTAAAAACACAGTTTTTTATTTTTAGGAAAATTACGTTTGATCTCTCTTTTTATGTACCATTGGCGCAAAAAGAGCATATCCAAGGCTAAATAGAATAATTTCCGTAGGAATGCAGATCTTTCTATAACGGCAGCAAATTTGTCTTTTATACTATCGTAGTGCATTTAAATTTTTGGCAGCCCACAAGCCGCCTTTGGTATTTATTTGCGGGTCAGTTATCATATAGACTGGGAATTGGCGTAGCAATTTATCGCGCACAGGGCAATTATGAAGTTCTTTCACAAAATCGCTTTTAGGAATAAACTCACGATTGGCAATGGAGGAATCTCCGCACAGGAAAATTCCGCTATAAGGCTGCATACACAGTGCCAAAGCTTGCGCTACCCTGCCAGCGCAGCGATAGAAGTAGTTCAAAGCAGTTCTGGCGTTTTGCTCTTTTTCGTAAATAGCTTTGCGGGCAATAGCAGCAGCGCTCAAGGAAATTGGTTTGTCTTCCAAATTGCAAATAGCGCTGTAAATATTTTGCAAACCTTTTCCGCTTACCATATCTTCGTAGCTCACATATTTTTTAGCCAGCTCTTTTTCCAATATAACCTCTATAATGCTTTGATGCAGCGTGTCCAATGCCGGTACTTGCATGTGCTGTATTTCGGAAGGGATAACTTCCATTTTTTTATCGGTATGCACCACCGAAGCTGTTCCTAAACCTGTTCCAGGAGCTATTATCAGCATATTTTGAAAGTAGTTTTCAGTTTTTTTGGCAGGAGTGTAAAGCGCAGGAGTATCTTTTAAATTCAATTCACCAGCTTTTTGTAGAGCCAAAATTCCAAACGAGGCCAGCTCCATATCATTTACGAACAAAATCCGCTCTTCTGGTAACCCCCAGTTAGCCAAATCTTGTTTGGAAATAGTAGGCGAGCAGATCCAGTTGGTAATATCAACCTGCTTGTGGTTCAGTACTGCACCGGCAAAGCCAACCACAACATAGCCGATAGGGTAGGAATATTTTTGCAGCTGTGCTAAGATAAGATCACGCAGTTCGCCTTTGCTGCAGATAGCTTTTTTGTTTACAGGAAAGGTTTCTACCAGTTTTTCGCCTTCAAAAAGCTGCGCTGCTATGCGGCTATGGGTTCCACCCACATCAATTGCTAAATTTACTTTTTTTTCACTCATACAAAAAAAATTACAGCCCACCTTTGAGGAAAAGATGCTACATTAGTTATAATGCGTAGTAAAGGTTCATTTCGAAAGGATGGGGACGATTGCTAACAGCAATAACTTCCTTCATCTTTTCATTTATAAAGCTTTGAATAAGTTCTTTGTTGAAAACTTCGCCCTGCAGCAAATATTCGTGGTCTTCTTGAAGTGCTTGCAGAGCTTCTTCCAAACTAGTAGGAATAGAATGCAATTTTTCCTGCTCTTCTTCCGACCAGGCAAATACGTTGTCGTCAAAAGGGCCGTAGCCGTTTTCTGGGGTTGGCATTATTTTGTTCTTAATACCATCTAAACCAGCCATTAAAAGAGCGCTCATGGCCAGGTAGTAGTTGCAGGTGGCATCACCAGTTCTGAATTCGATGCGCTTGTTTTCTTCGGTAGTAGCATATTTGGGAATGCGGATAGCGGCACTGCGGTTGGCCAGGCCAAAGAAAAGTTTAACCGGTGCTTCAAAGCCGGGCAGCAGGCGCTTAAATGAATTAGTACTAGGGTTGGTGAAAGCAGTAAGCGAACGACCATGTTTCAAGATTCCACCAATAAAATAGAGTGCTTCATCACTCAAATCGGCATAATTTCCTTTTTTATAAAACACATTTTTACCATTTTTCCGCAGTTGAATATGAAAATGCATACCATTACCAGCTTCATCATAGAGTGGTTTTGGCATAAAAGTGGCGGTAAGGCCATATTCCAAAGCCAGGTTGTGCACGATATCCTTAATATACATCATCATGTCGTTTATATCGGTAAATTCTGTGGGTTCAGTTTCTATTTCTTGCTGCGAAGAAAGCCCTACTTCGTGGTGATGATAACGGATTTTACAGCCGATATCTTCGATCATTTTCACCATATCTTCTCGTACATGGGCGTATTTATCGAAAGGAATATCGATATGGTAACCTTTTCTATTTGCCACAGCTGTACCATCGATATCTTTGTAGCCAAAAGGCAGGTCTTCTTTGTTTTCGGAAGAGGTGAATTTGTAGCCAGCTGTAAATTTACCGTTGTAGATCTCAGCTTCATTGAAAAGGTAGAATTCAAATTCGGGAATCCAATATGATTCATCAGCAATACCTGTTTTTTCCATATATGTTCTGGCTCTTTTAGCTACGCTGCGCGGGTCTTTCTTCACACCAATGCGGGTATCAGCATCGCAAATGTAGCACAACATTCTTAGCTGTCTGTGTTCGCTAAAAGGATCGATAATAGCTGTGCTGATATCTGGCAAAAGTATCATATCGCCTGCTTCTACCGATTTTAAACCAGGTATGCTAGAGCCATCGAAAGGAATACCGTGTTCCAAAACATATTTCAAACGACGAGCTGGAAAAGTAATATGATACCAATTACACATTAAATCGCAATATTTCAAATCTACACTTGTGATTTCTTCTTCCTGAATAACTCTTTTAATCTCTTCTAAAGTCATAAATTACCTCTTTTTTATATTTTTTTTTAAAATTAAATACTCATACCGGTTAGCAGTTTAAGAAAGAAATTCAAAGGGGGAATTATAACCGATCCAATGATGTTAAGCTTGAAAATGAAAGAAACTGCAAAAATTATAATAAGGATTTGAGCCCCCTTACGCTCTTGGGCGGTGTATTTGTAATAAAGTTCATCGCTCATGAAACCGCCGATTATTTTGGAACCATCCAGCGGAGGTATCGGGATAAGGTTGAACAAACCTAAGGCCAGGTTTATCATAACAGCATAAAACAGCATAAGTATAAGAATTGAACCAATACTGTTGCTGAATTGCCAGGTTGGGTTCATGCTGTTGAAGAAACGAAATATTATAGCCAAAATAATTGCAAAGACAAAATTAGAAACAGGTCCAGCCGCTGCCGAAAGAGCCATATCACGTTTTTGGTTCTGAAAATTGTAGGGATTGATAGGAACAGGTTTTGCCCAACCAATGTGTACTATAAAAAGCATTATTAGTCCCAAAGGGTCAATATGGGAAATTGGGTTCATTGTTAACCTGCCAGCACGTTTGGCGGTGTCGTCCCCAAGCCAAAAGGCTACCAAACCATGGCTGTACTCGTGCACAGTGAGTGTAAGGAATAAAATTGGTAGTTGAATTATTAGACTTGTTAAAAAATCCATTATTTCACCACTTTTATAAATCTTCTTTTGCCTACTTTTATCACAGCTTCTTTATCGATTTCAGCAAATTTATCTTTCACTTTATCGCCATCTACGCTTACCGCATTTTGTTTTACCATGCGCTTAGCTTCACCTATCGATTGGCAAGTTCCGCTGGCAGCTAAAACATCTATTATTCGTTGTTTTTCGGTAATTTTATATTCAGGAATTTCATCAGGAATTTCCTTCTTCTTAAAAATAAGGTTAAATTCTTCTTCAGCTTTTTTGGCTACTTCCCAGCCATGGTACAAAGCCACAATTTCGCGGGCTAGGCGCTGTTTTATGTTTTTGGGGTTAACGTTACCTACCTGAAGTTGTGTTTGTATCTGTTCCAATTCTTTGGGATCTATCATGGTGGCATATTTAAAATAATTTACAATGAGTTCATCGGGAATGCTCATGGTTTTGCCATATTTTTCTTTAGGTGTATCGAAAACAGCGATGTAATTGTTCAATGATTTGCTCATCTTATTTTGTCCATCTGTTCCCATAAGAATAGGTAAAAGTATAGCTACTTGCTGCGGCATACCAAAATATCTTTGCATATCACGTCCAGCCAGAATATTGAATTTTTGTTCGGTAGCGCCAAGCTCTACATCTGCTTTTACAGCCACAGAATCGTATGCTTGCAAAACAGGGTACATCAGCTCGTGCATACCCAAAGATAGACCTTGTTCGAATCTTTTTCGGAAAGTATCGTGTGCCATAAACTGAGCGAGAGTGAATTTTCCTAAAATTCTGAGCACATCATCCATTCCCATATCTTGAAACCATTCGCTTTGCCAGCGAACCTCGGTTTTGTCTTT
>JAXHUB010000269.1:0-7560 GCA_034189845.1 Candidatus Cloacimonadota bacterium
TTTTTAGAAAATAAGGGAGGCCCAACTATAATTGCCAATACAAATTCAGGTTACGGTTATTTATCAGGAACAGGCGGTATCTCAGAGAATATTGAAGAATATTTTCTTTTAAATTTGTTTAACAATCAATGCTACAATGCTGGAGTTGCATTGTCCGAAGCAAAAACTCATGTTGGACATACTACCTCATCTGGTCATTGCGTTCAATTATGCACAACCCTCTTTGGTGATCCTGAGATGGAAATTTGGACAGATATTCCAGAATATCTCGATGTCCAGCATGATTTTGCAACTAATACTGTTACAGTTACCTGTGATGGTGCTCCTATTGAAAACGCAGATGTCTATTTTTCTACAGCAAATGAAAGTGAGACATACTTTCAACAAACCGATGCAAATGGTGTAGTTCAATGTAATTTCGATTATCAAGAAATTTGTGTAAACAAGCACAATTATATTCCCTATATTAAGCGCATTGTAAGAGGAACTGAAACTTGGACAGAGAGAACCGACCTGAAATGGGACACTATTGTTCCGGATGGTTCAGTTTTAAATATTAATAATGAAGTTAACTTACTCTCTTGGGTAGGTAAGAATGCACAAATAATTGTAGAAGACGGTGGGACTTTGAATATGAATGAAAATGCTATAGTTAACGGTACAAAAAAGACATTTACTCCTGATGAATCTTCCGAAATTGAAGTTGTTATTCCAGGAAACAAAATTGAGGTTTACGGTAATCTTTATGCTAATAATGCTTCCTTTAGTTCAACAGCTGATAATAGCTGGGATGGAGTATTTCTTTACAATAGTGGAAGTACTACAATGGTGAATCCAAACTTTGAAGATTGTAATTTAACAGCAGAAGATACAGATTTAGTAATCAACTCTGGCACATTCACTAATTCAGGAATTGAGCAATATGAAGGGAATTTAGATATTTCCAATGCAAGTTTTGTTAACTCGTTTATCTATGCAAATGGCATTAGCGATAATCCTTTGCAAAGAACACGAAATATTACAATTGATAACTGTTCTTTCAATAATACCGTGCAGGGTACAGCAATTTATATTACAACGTATACTGATTTCGAGATTACCAATAATGCACCTATAAATTGTAATGGCACAGGAATAAATATCCAGGAATCTGGTAGTGGGCGTACGCATAAAATCGCAAACAACCAAATCTATGGTGGCGATGATTATGGAATTTTACTTTATCATACTTATGCTGATATAACTGGTCATAACAACATTCATGATAAAAATACAGGCATTGTCGGATATCATAATTGTGGAATAACTTTAGTAGGTGACGAGGAAGGACCATTCCAAGTAATTCGAAATAACGAACACGATGAAGTGTCCTTTACACATGATAGCTTCCCAACAGTTTTTCATTATAATAGAATTTACGATGATAATTATAACTATTGTTTGGTAAGATGCAGTGGACACGATAGTCTAATGACTCAACATGATATAACTTACAACTATTGGGGTACAAACTTTAACCCACAATTAGATCTCTATCCAGATGATGCATTTATTTATACTCCAGAATGGAGCTCTATACCAATTGAACCCAAGGATTCAGAATTACTATATACACAGGCACAAGGATATGAAGATAATGAAGATTATGAGCTTTCAAAACAAACTTATAAATCAGTTATAGAGACATATCCTGAAACTGAATTTGCTAAAGCAAGTACCAAACAACTTTTCGCAGTAGAGAAAAAGATATCTGAATCTAGGAGTAAGGCTAATTTTTCTGAATTGAAACTGTATTATGAAACAGAACCTTCTATAGCCTCTAATGTAGAATTACAGAAGCTAGCTACAGACCTATCTAATTACTGTGATGTTGAAATGGGAAATTATGAATCAGTAATAACCTATTTAGAATCAATCGTAAATAATCCTCCGACTATGCAAGACTCTGTGTTTGCGGTTATAGATGCAGGATATACTTATCTCCTTATGGGAAACTCTAATCGTTCCGATTATGTTGGTAAAATAGCAAACTTAAAACCAAAATCGCGAAAAGAGTTTGAAATAGTAAGAGATAAATTGTTATCTGGTTTAATGGGTAATATGGGTGAGGATGGAAACCAAGAAGACATTCCTGATGCAATAAACTTAGATCATAACTACCCCAATCCCTTTAATCCATCCACAAACATCAGCTTTTCGCTTCCTGCAGAAGCGGAAATTAAGCTAAACATCTACAACATCAAAGGCCAAAAAGTTAAAACCCTATCTAATTCAGTCTATCCGCAGGGCAACCATAATGTTATGTGGAATGGACGAGATGATAATGGCCAACCGGTTGGCTCGGGTGTTTACTTCTACCGCCTGCAGGTGGATGGCAAAACCAGAGCTACCCGTAAATGTTTGTTGCTGAAATAGGAAAAAATAATATAAAAGCCACTCAGCCAGCCAGGGTGGCTTTTTTTTATTACATTTACAAGTTTAACCAATGTTATTAACAACCTAGCAATTATTTATCTGCAACTAATTTTTAAAAAATTATTTGACACAACTTTTACAATAACTATTTCTTATTATGAGAGGATGTTATAGATATATGTCGCAGAAAATGCGGGATGTTATAGGAGTGTAGTGTATGTGGAGCTCAGGAATCACGGTCCTAACTATTTTTAGTTACCAGCCGTGATGCCTAATTATAAGAATTATTTAATAACTTGAAAAGGGGAAACTGTGATGATAATAATTGATTTTATTAGTTTTCATCCCCTTTTTTCTATTTTTGTCGTATATATAGTTAGAAAGATAGATTTTTTTATAAATTTCTAAGGAGTTAGTTAAGAAACTATAAGAACTAAAACCATATATCAAAATTCAAGAATAGAACGAAATTAGTAATGACATATGTACCAACTAAATTATAAAATTTCTTGACTTTAAACTTCTAAACCGAAGCTTGGCAAACAGCAATATATAAAACTAAGATAAGGAGTAGCAAGATGAAGAAAAAAGTAATTATTATGGGTGCAGCTGGTAGAGATTTCCACAATTTCAATCTCTATTACCGCGACAATCAAGATTTTGAAGTTGTCGCCTTCACAGCCACACAAATTCCAGATATTGAAGGAAGAGAATATCCTGCAGAATTGGCTGGAAAATTGTACCCCGAAGGCATTCCTATTTATGCTGAAGAAGAAATTGTTTCTCTTATCAAAAAATATGATGTTGACCAAGTAGTTTTTGCCTACAGCGATGTTCCACACGAAAGAGTTATGCACAATGCCTCTCTGGTAAACGCTACCGGAGCAGACTTTGTGTTGATGGGTGTTAAAAACTCTCGCATTAAAACCACTAAACCGCTTATTACAATTTGCGCTACCAGAACTGGTTGTGGTAAAAGCCAAACAACTCGTAAGGTAGTACAAATTTTAAAAGATAAAGGTTTGAAAGTTGCTTCCATTCGCCATCCTATGCCCTATGGCGACTTGGTGAAACAAAAAGTACAAAGATTTGCTTCTTTGGAAGACCTGGAAAAACATGAATGCACTATTGAAGAGATGGAAGAGTATGAACCACATATCAAAATGGGAAGCATTATCTACGCTGGTGTAGATTACGAAGCAATAGTAAGAGAAGCTGAAAAAGAAGCCGATGTTATTATTTGGGACGGTGGAAACAACGATACACCTTTCTACACTTCCGATAAAGAAATTCAAATAGTAGTTGTAGACCCACACAGACCTGATCATGAGTTAACTTACTATCCAGGTGAAACAAACCTGCAAATGGCCGATGTAGTGGTTATTAACAAAATCGATACAGCAGATCCAGAAGGAATTCAAATCGTGCGCGATAACATTCGCGAACTTAATCCTGATGCAATAGTTATTGACGGCGCTTCACCACTTACAGTAGATAACCCAGACCTTATTAAAGGCGCTGTAGCACTGGTAGTTGAAGATGGTCCCACCCTTACCCATGGTGAAATGACCTATGGTGCTGGTATAGTAGCTGCTGAAAAATATGGTGCTGCCGATTTAGTAGACCCGCGCGATTGGGCCCAGGGAACCATTGAAGAAACTTATGAAAAATATCCTGATATTGGTATTTTGCTGCCAGCTATGGGCTACGGTAAACAGCAAATGAAAGATCTGGAATCTACAATAAATGAAGCTGAGTGTGATGTGGTAATAATAGGAACTCCCATCGATCTACGCCGTATTATCAACATCAACAAACCAGCTGTTCAAGTTGGATATGAACTTCAGGAAATTGGAAAACCAACCTTGGAAGATGTACTGAAAGATTTCTAAAATAAAACAAGATTAGCAGAGACTCACTCTTGGGTGAGTCTCTTTATTTTTTTCGGAGGTTTTTATATGAACAAAAAAGCAGTTATAGCCTTGGGCGGTAATGCCATCATAAAAGCTGGCCAAGATGGAAATATTCATCAGCAATTTGCCAATACCCGCGAAAGTTTGGGTGCAATTGTGGAACTTCTTAAACAAGGCTACAAGTTAGCTATAACACATGGAAACGGTCCCCAAGTGGGAAATTTACTTATTCAGCAACTGGCTGGAATCGAGCAGCATATTTCACCTCTGCCACTGGGCGTTCTGAATGCAGCCACCGAAGGAACTATGGGGTACATGATTGAACAGAGCCTGCAGAACAGCCTGCGTGCTTCCAATATGGAAAAAGACGTAATCACCATTGTTTCCCAGGTAAGGGTAGATAAAGAAGACCCCAGCATTAAAGAACCTTCCAAACCGGTAGGCCCTTTTTTCGATAAAGAGCATGCCGATTTTTTTTCCAAACAATATGGCTGGCAGATGATAGAAGATAGCGGACGTGGCTATCGTCAGGTAGTGCCTTCTCCTAAACCTCTTGACATCGTTCCTTCTGAAACCATACAAAATTTAGTAGATTCTGGTAAAGTTGTAATAGCTTGTGGTGGCGGTGGTATTCCCTTCTACATCGATGATAAAGGTAACTTCGAGGGTTTAGATGCTGTTATCGATAAAGATTATGCTTCTGCCCTTTTAGCAAAGAAGATCGAAGCTGATTTGCTGGTTATTCTTACTGGAGTGGAAAAAGTAGCAATTAATTTTGGTAAACCAGAACAAAGCGATCTGGATACCCTTAATATAGCTGATGCCAAAAAATATTTGGCAGAAGGGCAATTTCCCAAAGGAAGTATGGGACCCAAAATTTCTGCTGCTATCGATTTCGTAGAAAAAGGCGGTAAGGAAGTTTTAATTACTTCTATCGATAGAGTTGTGAAAGCCTTTGCTGGCAAAACAGGAACCAGAATAATAAAATAGAGCATTATTAGGAAAAATAGTATCCGGAGTTGCTGCTAGCAGCTTCGGAGCTTTATTTTAACAACTCAGTTTTCAACTTTTCGCACTCGATGCATCTGTGTTGGCAACAATTATCGAAATAGAGCTTCAATAAACCCTGTTGAAACACAGCTTTCTTCTTCATCTTCTTTATCTGCACATCGTCCATAAAACTCTGCATATGGCGAATAAGATGATTAGAGGGCAGCGCTTTGTAATTTAAATAAACCTTTCGTGCTGTTTTTTCCAGGTCTACAAAATTTTTCTCTTTAGCATAAAGAATAACAATTGGTAGAATTATATTTATAAGAATTGTATCTATGCGAGTTTTGCCGATAGCATACTTATCCAATATTTTCTGCTGATTGCCAAAAAATCCATAAAGTCTTTTGCGAAATTCGCTAATTGTGAATTTTTGTTTAGGAAAGGAAAACATTTTCAGCATATCCTGAAAAAATGAAAACTGCAGGTGAGGATAGAGAAGTTCAGCAAATTCAATTAATCTAATTCCCGGATGGTTATGAGGTCTAATACGAAACAAATTCCAATCATAAATTTCTTCTATTTTTACAAAATTTTGGTTTTTGTAAATAACTTCTTGTTGTATACACCAATCTTCCGAAAATGAAGCAGGTAATTTTTGTAAAAGTCCGCTACTTTTCAGATATATTGCTATTAATTCCTGTTTGCTCATACCATTTTGATAGGCTTCTTTTATTATGTCATAATTTACGTTCCCCGCAAAATTAAGCATTGCTAATTTATTTTTACTATAGCCCAGCGCTTCCAAAATACCCTGGTATAACACCTGTTCAAAACTGTTAAATTTAAGTTCTGAAGAAAACCGTTTAATCTTTCTTTTTAATCTTAACTTGCCTAATTCGGTAAGTACAAACTCTACCTGAGTAGGATGAAGTCCGGCAAAAAATTCGCAAAACTTTGCTTCCAATTTGAATTCATCATACTGTTTTACCAATTTTTCTATACTATCATCTAGAAAGTTTTTCATTTGGAAAACTTCTATAATAGTTCCATCTTCCCGAATAGTGTGATTCAGATTTGTATTATGGCGATATACTACGTGCAGTCCTACTCGGTTAAAATCTGGATTTTCGTTATGATGATGCAATTTCCAATTATAGGTATAAAGGTCAATTTCAATATCGGCCATAAATTCTTTACCGTCAATTTGTAATTTTGCATTTATAAAATCGGGACCACTACCCGTATTCCACCGTCCTGGTGAAATTATTTTTAATCTATTTCCAGAAACAGTTTGCAGCTCGGACTGCAAATGCTGTGCATCCCAAATATGGTATAAAAATCGTTCTGAAAAATCCATTATAAAAACCTTTCTACCTGCTCTGCTATTGCCAATGCAGCTGTTAACCCGGGAGATTCAATACCTATAAGGTTAATAAATCTCGGCAGGCCTCGCTGCGTTTCTTCTGCTATATAAAAATCCTTAAAATCATCATCAGGGCCTTGCAACTTTGGTCGTATGCCACAGTCGTCCAAATGTAGGGCGGCAGCTTCCATATCCGTATATTTATTTATTGCTCTTAGAAACTGTGATTTATTAGACTCATCCATTTTATAGGAAAGATGATCGGTATAATAAGCACTGGGACCAAAACGAACCTCATTGTTTAAATTTATTGTAAGATGAATTCCTAAATAGAGGCCATTGGGATCGGGTAGCGGATAGATGAGGTGGTTGATTCCAGTAATTTTATTGGTTTTATAATACTCGCCCTTGCACCAGTAAAGCTGCAGTTTTTCATCGTTAATACCAGCTATTTTAGCAATTTTATCGCTCCACAAGCCAGCTGAATTGATAAGATAGTTACACTCGAATTTTTCGCCATCAGCGAATTCTACTATATAATTATTTGTTTTCTTTTCGATGTTAATCACTTCCATATCGTAAATCACAAATCCGTCATTTTCTTCAGTGAGATCGGCTAATTTTTGCATAAATTTGTGTGTATTTACAATACCTGTAGATGGTACCCAGAGAGCGCTTTCTGCTATTATCTTAGGTTCTACAGAATTGATTTGTTGTTTGCTGTATAGCTGCAAATCTTGCACACCGTTTCTTTTTCCATTTAGCAGTAAATTTTGTAGTTGCTGCAGTTCTTTTTGGTTATTTGCTACCACAAATTTACCGCACTTTTTATAGGGAATAAAATGTTTTTGACAAAATTCGTATAGAAGCTGGTTG
>JAXHUB010000027.1:0-4859 GCA_034189845.1 Candidatus Cloacimonadota bacterium
TTTCGGTAAATCGCAAAAAGCCATAGCCATCGTCAGTAACTTCCAAACAACCGCTAACATAAGCAAGACCTTCTTGAGTGGCTTTTGTTTCGAATATTTTATGGATCAGTTCAGTTTTACTAAGGTTGCTGGTATCGGTGATTTCCATCTCTTTTGCAATTTTTTTTAATTCCGTAACCTTTAGTTTAAAAAGGTCTGGGAGATGATTTTTGTTCATAAATTCTCCTTCTACAATTGTAAATCATAACTTCTTTATTTTCTCTAAATGCCTGCTAGCAAAAATTTGTTTTTTTTTGTAAATGTCAAGAATTTTCGCTTGTTAGGTTCAATTATGCTTACTTTAATAAAATTCTTGACTGAAAATGCGCTCTTCCGATTTTAGGAAATCGATTATGGGGCATTAGCTCAGCTGGGAGAGCGCCACACTGGCAGTGTGGAGGTCAGCGGTTCGAGCCCGCTATGCTCCACCATTTTTTATTCACATCCAAAACTTATGCCTACAGCATTTTCTAGGATTTTTTAGTCGATTCCATTGCTTTAGAGTTAGGCTTGCAAGATAAACTTCAAAAAATATTACTATGGTTATTAAATAATTATAAGATAGTAGCGAACGACTCCATTTTTTTATAGACAGATTTTTTAAAATCCTAAAAATTATTAATTCTATTAAGAGGTCAACTGAGTAGCCAAGAAGAATAGATGTGAGCTTAACACTTATTAGTCAGGTAAAAAATGAATTTCCTAACTGTAAGTAACGGGGCGAAGCTGTATCTAGGCTAAGAAAAATGTAAAAAAAGTGAAATGTGAGAAGTGAAATGTGAAAAGTAGCAAGAGTGCCAGATAAAGAAAAGAGAAAAAAGTAAAAAGAAAAAATGGGAAACGAGAACCTGTTGAAATATTTTCGTCCCTCGAATTTCATAGGTTAAGAAAGAAAAATGGGAAAGGTGAAATGCATAAGTGAAAAGTCATCAAGAATCATATTCCAATGAATAATGTGAAATGATCCAATTTATAAGAAAAAGAAAAATATTATATTAGATAAGACAGTTCGACTCAAAGCTAAGATGCTTCGTCAACAATTGCTAAGAAGAGTCTCTCAGCATGACGGGCTTTTTCAGTGCTGTCTTTCTGAGGCAGACTAATAGAGGCATTCGACGAAGAATCTGTACTTTTGGATATTTTTGAAATCACCGTTACAATAGAGTTGATTGGACTTTGTCATTTCGACCGGAAGCCGCAGGCTGAAGTGGAGAAATCTCAATTAGATAACTTTTTGTATTGATACGAGACCTCTCCAATACGGTCGAGGTGACAGTATTGCGTCATTTCGACTAAGCGAAGCGCATGGAGAAATCTCCAATTTAATAAGACTTGTACGCTGAAGGAGTAAATCTCCATTATTTTAATAGTTCCAATGAGACCTCTCGACTCCACTTCGTTTCGCTCGAGATGACTATATCCTGTCATTTCGACCAGAAGCCGCAGGCTGAAGTGGAGAAATCTCAATTAGATAACTTTTTGTATTGATAGGAGACCTCTCCACTACGGTCGAGGTGACAGTATTGCGTCATTTCGACCAAGCGTAGCGCGTGGAGAAATCTCCAATTTAATAAGACTTGTACGCTGAAGGCGTAAACCTCCATTATTTTAATAGTTCCAATGAGATCTCTCGACTCCACTTCGTTTCGCTCGAGATGACTATATCCTGTCATTTCGCCTGGAAGCCGCAGGCTGAAGTGGAGAAATCTCTATAAACAAACTATCTATCATTTTTTGGAGACCTCTCCACTACGGTCGAGGTGACAGATGGAAGTAGCGAAGCTACTGAAATGGAGAAATCTCTTCGCTAATTTACTGTTGAGATTTATCCACATGACGGGCTTTTTCAGTACTGTCTTTCTGAGGCAAACTAATAGAGACATTCGAGAAAAGATTTACCCGATGAACACAGTGAGGCGGGAATCTAAATCTAAGACATAAAGTCTCAATTTATAGATTTATGCATTAAAGGCGTATTATTTTACTATGTCAACATAACCGACTTTTTAGGAGAAAAAATATGAAAGATCTTTTAGAAATATTGGAAAGATTCAAACACAAAAAAATCGCCATCATCGGCGATATTATTTTAGATAAATACATCTATGGCGATGTGGATCGCATTTCACCCGAAGCACCTGTGCCAATAGTGAAGGTAACTCGCGAAAAATATGTACCGGGCGGAGCGGCTAATGTGGCTTTGAACATAAAAGCTCTGGGTGGACAAGCTTATCTGCTGGGCACTGTAGGAGAAGATGTGCATAAAAAGATACTTTTCGATATCCTAACCGAGAACAACCTTAGTAGCAGCTATATTTTAACTGATCCTAAAAAAGGTACTACCCAGAAAACCCGTGTAATTGGTCTAAATCAGCAATTATTGCGCATTGACCACGAAGATACAGCCTATTTGGAATCTTATTTCGAGAAGCAGATCCTGGAAAACATTAACTCGCTACCCGATATAGATGCTATTATTATTTCCGACTATGCCAAAGGCACTATAACTAAAAAGTTGATGCAAAAACTTACTCAATATTGCCAGCAACAAAAATTACCACTAATAGTAGATCCTAAACCTAAGCATATGAATTGGTATAAAAATTCCTTCCTGATAACACCTAACCGTAAGGAAGCTAGCCAGATGAGCCGCCTGGAACTGGCAGATAAACAGCAAATAGAAACGGCAGGATTAAAATTGCAGAAGGAATTGGACACAAAACTTATAATAACAACAGGGAAAGATGGGATGAGTGTTTTTGGCGAAAATCATCCGCTGCATATTCCTACTGCAGCGCGTGAAGTTTACGATGTTTCGGGTGCTGGCGACACAGTAGTGGCTAGCGTATCTTTGGCTATTGCAGCTGGTGCTAGGTTGGGAAAGGCCGCTATGTTGGCTAACCTTGCAGCTGGCATAAAAGTTGGAAAATTTGGTACGGCTAGTGTTTCTAAACAGGAGCTGGCAGAGAAGGTAGGGGAATAGAAGCTTTTTCCACGTTATCCAACATGGCACAGCAATATGACTGGCTTTTCAAAATTCAGGGTGTTTTTTCTACCTGCTATTCTCAAGTTGCCCTGGTAAGGGAAACTACAAAAGAGACAAAAACAGTTCCATGAGTTATCACTACCATAAGAAAAATATAAAATACCCAGTTAATATTCCTAAAAAAAATATCTTATTTCCTAACTTATTTGATGTTGTAAGATTAGCGAAACATACAATCAGAGATTAGCAAAAGATAAGAAAAAATTGCTGGACATAAAACCAATATTTATCATGTTTACATATTAATTGGGGGCCGGATTACAATTTAAAGATTGAGAAAGGACAAAAGTGGGATTGTATCGTCCGCAAAAAATGACCAGTCACATCTGTAAGTGACGTGGCGAAGCTGTATATAGGCTAAGAAAAATGTAAAAAAGTGAAATGTGAGAAGTAGAAATAGTGCCAGATAAAGAAAAGAGAAAAAAGTAAAAAGAAAAAATGGGAAACGAGAACCTGTTGAAATATTCTCGTCCCTCTAATTTCATAGGTTAAGGAAGTCATCAAGAATCATATTCCAATGAATAATGTAAAAGAACCAATGTACAAGAAAAGATAGATAAGACATCCCGAGTAAAACCCATAGACCGACTTTACAAAATTCCCCTCTGCAAGAGGGGTGGATTTCGGCTTGCCGAAATTCAGGGTGTTTTTCTCCTTACTATTCTCAAATTGACCTTGTAAGGGAAACTACAAAGGGTGTTTTTTTCTTACTAAACCTCATAAGTTTTCAACTAGGTTGGATGAAAAGAATTTAAAGTCCATCGTCTGTGGGTTATACTTTCATGTGTTTTGTACCGACAAAACAAACGAAAAACTCTCGGCCCAGTAAAAATAATTGCTGCATAGCAGCTAAAAAATATTAACTCCTTTCGATAAAATCGGAACTCAAACAGAATATTTTATTAACGCTGCTAATTGTAATTTCTTCACGTCATTTTTACTAAAACCGAAAAAGAAAATTAATTTCTTAATATGGCTGGCCTTACACTATGGTCATTCTGAGGCAGACCCACAGAGGCTTCCGACGAAGAATCTAAATCTAAGACATATAGTCTCAAATTAAAGATGCTTCGTCGATTTGCCCAGAAGAATTCATCCATGTTTTTCAACATGGCACAGCAATATGAAGGGATTTATCCTTCTGGCATTGTATATTGGACATAAGAGTTATATAAAGATAAAAATGTAGTAATGATGTGGTAGAAGGTGAGCAAGTTTGAAAAGGAGAGGTTATGCTTAAAATTTATAAACTATTTACATCTCACATCTCGCTTAAGTATCTCTTCTCTTATTTTCAGGAAAAAGCTACCTGAAACAAAGCTTCGAGAATTTGAATTATCTATCTTAAGCAGTGAGTAGTATCGAAATCTCATAACGTTAACCTTCAAAACCAACATATTGTTTCCATAGTGCATTAAAATTACTGCAAAACAGAAATATATTTTATAATATGACATACCTAAAATTTAAAAAAAAATTTTTCGAACTCGCCTGTTTTCGTCTGCAACAGGTTTATACCTGGCATCCGGGGTTTGATCGGAATAATTTAACAAGATGGATAGAAAAAGGCTACATTTTCCGTTTAAAACAAGGTTGTTTTGCTTTTTCTGAATACCTTTCCAAACCGGATTATGCCTTTTATTTTGCTAATAAAATGTATTCGCCTTCCTATATAAGTCTGCAATCTGCTTTAGCCTTTTATGGAATGATACCTGAATCTGTTGTGCAAATTACTAGCGTCACTTCACGTAAAACCGCCAATTTTACCAACCAG
>JAXHUB010000270.1:0-2042 GCA_034189845.1 Candidatus Cloacimonadota bacterium
TTCCTATAGCATAACCATTATAACCAGTATGATAGGATAAAGTGCCTCCCGTTCCACTGGGCTGTTCCCACGTTAGTTCTACATCATTGTAATTATTTACTGATGCTAATAAATTTTCCGGTGGGTTATATTCTTGTGCATTTAACTCTATATTCAAGGTAGTTGTATTACCACCTGTTATCTCTACACTTGTCTCAAAAGTTTCATATCCTGCAAGTTCTGCAGTTACATCATAATTACCTGCTGCTAACTCCATTTGATAATATCCGCTTTCTTCTGGATTTGCAGAGCTACCGTTAGCAGTTATAATAACCTCTTCCACGTTACCGCTACCACCGTTAAGTGTTACTGTACCCTCTAAAAAACCAGATGGAGTTGCTTCACCTTCAATAATGATTCCATAAATATCGGAATATTGATTTTCATTTCGAGAGTCTTGCCAAGTAACCAGAAAATCACTATTATCAGAGGTCACACACACTGCTTCTTGATGATATTCTTCATCACAAATCGGAAACGCTCCTTCCGGCATATTGCCATCACTTTGAACTTTTCTGCCCCATACGTCTTGCCAAATAACTGGCCTATCCAAATCTTCCCCAACCATTTGGTAAATAAATTCTTTCTCTTTAGATACTATAATTTGCTTATTATTTTTTGTAGAAAACTCTTGTTCCCAACTAACTAAAAATTGAGAAGAATTGGCAGCCACATCTGGCCAACTTCTTCCTTCTGAGTTCTCTGTTATGCTAATGGCAATGTTTTCTCCTATCAAATTTCCTTCTGAATCTACTACTTGACCATATATACTTCCATCATTAGAGCTGTCTCGTTCATCTCTCCAAACTAAAAAATAATTTGTGCCGTTATAGGCTGCTTGCACAAGTAGCTGATCGGCTGTATCTGTGCTAATCTGTATATCTTCTCCTATTAAAGAACCATCTGTTCCCACAAATTGCATATAGATATCTCGATTACCATTTCTGTCATCATCCCACACAACCACATACTCGCTTCCGTTAAAAAGCAAATCGGGATAGATTTGAGAATCAGATTCTGATAAGCTAGCTGGTCGAATATCAAAGTTGGGCCCAACTAAATCTCCGTTGGGAGAAACTAATTGGCCACGAATACGGGCACCCTGAGTTGGAAGCCCCTCTTGCCATATAACTAAAAAATTATTGCCATCATAAGCGATTTTAATGAAATTACAATTATCGGTATTCCCTATTGAGATGGCAAATTGCGTTCCGATTGGATCTCCATCACTATCAATAATTATTCCGTATGAATCTGTAGTGTAATCATACGGACTGCGCTGGCGAGCCCAGGCCAACAGATAATTCTCTCCTCCCCAGCCAATATCTTCCATATGACTCATAGCATTATGGGAAACGGTTAACTGATGTTGCTGGTTATCTACAGTGCCATCCGATTCAATAAATACACCCTTGAATTGATAATCGTAGCTAGAGGGTTTATCCAGAAAGACTGTAAAATATTGTTCTCCGGAAAAAACCACCTCTGGGGTTGTTTGACTATAGCTTGCAGTTGCTATAGGGAATTCTTGGGCATACAAAAACGCAAACGTTAATAGGGTTAGCAAAATTAATGTTTTTTTCATTTTACTTCTCCTTATGCTGAGTATCAGCTTTTTTTAGTTTATTTTTATACAACAAAACCAATTGCATTTAACATAATTTTATATTCAAACATTTCAATATATTGATGTTAATTAATTGGAAAATTGAATATTCCGTTCCTTAATTTGTGTCAAGGATTTTTAAGATAAAACAATTATTAAATTTTAGTTAACTAGTACGTTATCAGAATGTATAATAAGAAATGTTTTATGTATTTAAAGAATTTATTATTTCCCTACACAAAAATTGCTAAAAATCTTGTTCAATATATCTTCAGAAGTTACTCTCCCGATAATTTCTTCCAGTGCCAAGCTTGCTTCTTTTAAATCAAAAGCGGTAAATTCTGGTCCTAAATTTTGTTGAAAAGAACTTATTGCAGTATCTAAGGCATCGTAAGCT
>JAXHUB010000271.1:0-4366 GCA_034189845.1 Candidatus Cloacimonadota bacterium
GGAGAATTCTGATTCGTATTTGTTTATTGTTAGCCATGATTTTTCCTGCCGAATTATCTTTTTCGTGATTTTATTTCTATCTTGAAAATTAGAAGAACTTGTTTTACCGTCAAGTTATTGCTGGTGTGGTATAGCCACGAAATGTGGGATATGTAATTTATTTTATAAATCAAATATTAGCTGACTTTTCATTTTCCTTAATCGCTTATTTGCTAAATTGCAGTATTTTTGAATTTGTAAAATAACTGTTCAGGTGAAGCAAAGTTTTTTAACGCTTCATAAAAGAATTTCTTTTCTGTTTCTTTACACCACAAATTATTATTATCAATTTTTCCTCCAGAGACAATGTTTATCATAATAGATTTTTATCAAGCTAAATTCTAATTTTTTATCCTCCTAAGCAAAGAAAATAATAAATTTCAGTATAGAATTGATTTAAAAACTGACAAAATAAAATTTATGTTTTATCCACAAATTTACTAACATATCCCACCCCCACAAATAGCTTGACCTAAAACTAGACATCAAATAAATAAATTAGAGTTTCCTAACTGAAAACAGGTAATTTAAGTGGTAATTTTGTTAACTGTCTGTGTTATATCACCCTAAAAACAAAAGAGATGGTTGACATCTGAGCTTAAAGTTAAGAAACAGTCTTAGAAGCAAACTTGGAGGATAGATGAAGCAGAAGAACATAAGAAATTTTTGCATAATAGCGCATATAGATCATGGGAAATCTACTTTGGCCGACCGCATATTGGAATTAACGCATGTTATCGACCAAAACTTGCATGCTCAACAGGTTTTGGATGATATGGATCTGGAGCGTGAGCGTGGTATAACCATAAAATCGCACGCCATTCGTATGAACCACCAAAAAGATGGCGAGACATATAGTTTCAATCTAATCGATACACCTGGCCACGTGGATTTTTCCTACGAAGTATCACGCAGTTTGGCTTCTTGCGAAGGAGCTTTGCTGCTGGTAGATGCTTCTCAGGGAATCGAAGCACAAACTATGAGCAATCTTTACCTAGCTTTGGAAAACGAGCTGGAGATAATCCCGGTTATCAACAAGATCGACCTTCCCAAAGCTGATGTGGAAAGCACCATGCACGATATCCAGGAAACTATTGGCGTTCCCGCCGAAATGATATACAAAATTAGCGCTAAGGAGGGAACAGGTGTACCCGAATTACTGGATGGTATCATAGAGCATATTCCAGCACCGTCTGGCGAAGCTTTCCAACCGGTAAAAGCACTTATCTTCGATTCTCATTTTGATGTTTACAGAGGTGTAATAGTGCTGGTGCGTATTTTTGATGGAGTATTAAAAAAAGGTGAAAGTATAAAGCTGTTTTCTAACCAGAAGAAATTCAATATTGAAGAGATTGGATATTTGGGGATAGAACATGTTCCTGTGAAAGAGCTGAAAGCAGGTGAAGTGGGTTATATTATCGCAAATATTAAGGAAGTAGCTGATGCAAGAGTGGGAGATACAATTACAACTGTGGAAAATCCTTGTCCAAAGCCTATGCCTGGTTTCGAGGAACCTAAACCGATGGTGTATAGCGGGATTTTCCCAATAAATGGAGAAGACTACCAAAACCTGCGAGATAGTTTGGCTAAACTTAAACTAAATGATGCTGCCCTGGTATATGAGCCGGAAAGTTCATTAGCACTTGGTTTTGGCTTTCGCTGTGGTTTTTTGGGAATGCTGCACTTGGAAATAATGAAGGAACGCTTGCTGCGAGAATATGGGGTACCAATAATTGCTACTACACCTAGTGTGAAATTTATTGTAAATACAAAACGAGGAGAAGAAAAAATAGTTTATAACCCAGCCGATATGCCAGATCCTGTGGAGATAGAGAATATTTTGGAACCTATAATGGCTGTAGAAATTATCGTACCTACCGAATTTGTGGGGAATATAATTCAACTGGCACAAGATAGGCGCGGTGTGCAAAAAGATATGCAATATATAGATGAAAAACGGGTGGCAATTCACTATGATATGCCTCTAATTGAGATAATTTTCGATTTTTATGATAAATTGAAATCGGTTAGTAAAGGTTATGCTTCTTTAGATTATAGTTTCAAAGAATATGTAAAATCAGATGTGGTGAAAGTAGATATATTGGTGAATGGCGAGCGTGTGGATGCTATGAGTTTTATGAGCCATGCCAGCAAAGCTCATAACTGGGGAAAAAGTGTTACCGAAAAGCTAAAAGAGGTTATACCACGTCATTTGTTCAAGGTTGCCTTGCAGGCTTCTATTGGTTCAAAAATTGTGGCCCGAAGCACCATAAACGCACTTAGGAAAAATGTAACAGCCAAATGTTATGGTGGTGATATTACCCGTAAGCGCAAATTATTGGAAAAACAAAAAGAGGGTAAAAAACGTATGAAAGAAGTTGGTTCTGTAGAAATTCCTCAAGAAGCTTTTTTGGAAGTTTTAAAAGCTGATAGAGGCTAAGAAAAAATAAAAATATAAGAAAAAAGGCGGGAATCGACTCCCGCCTTTTTTATTATGTTTAGGTTAGTTTAGAAGTAGTAACCTATGTTTATGTTAAATCTGTTTTCCCAGTCAGCGTCTTGTACGCCAGTTGCCAGACCGTTACCCCAATTGTTTCCAAACCAGGGATGGTTTTGCCCCATTGCGTAGTCGATGTAAGCATAAACGCTTCCAGCTGTAACCATGCAACCGGTCACATTCATAGCAGAGTCCTCAAAGTTGTCTTCATCTTTTTGCATTAGAGAATAATCGTTGTAGAAAGTAAGGTTAGAGATTGGCCCCCATTCTACTGGCAGAGAGTAGCTAAGGCCGGCTACTATTATGTTAGCTTTGCTGGCAACATTGTAAGGCCAGCCAAAGGATCCCATAACAACATAGCTGTCATCTACACCATTGCCGTTTTCTGGCTTAATTTCATACATAATGTATTCAGCTTTCAGATTGAATCTTTTGTAGTTGGCATTAACATGGCCAGCGAAAGCTGTTTGAGTGCCATTTTCTTCTGTAGCAGCATTGTAAACGCTTCCGTACTGAGCAGAAGCACCAATTTCGGCCATACCAAGGTTATAAGCAGCTCTGAAGTTAAATTGATTAACTTCTTCATTTGCTTTAATTGGGTCGTTAGGGTCGTTGTTTACAATGTCAATTGAGTATCTGTTGTTGCGAGCTCCAGGCACTTCCATATTTTTGTAGAAAGCAGCAGCTAAGCTCAGGTCTCCCATATTATGCAGAAATTTAATACCTGCATCATAATCATCTTCCAAGCCTACATAATAGGGCATAGAGAAGAAAAAGTTATGAGAGGCATAAGGCTGCAGTCCAAAAGGAACCTGGTGAACACCAAGTTGCATTTCAGTATTTTCAGTAAAGTTGTATCCCAAATAGCCATGGTGCAGGTAGCTGCCACCAAAATCTTCTGTGTAAAATCTGTATTCAGCATTCAGGGTAATCCCAGCTTTTTCTCCGCTCACGTTTAAGCGGAAAGTATCAAAAGCGAAATCTCCTACTCTGTTTTTAACATCATCGTCCCAGGTTTTATAGAAATAGTTATAACGTAGAGCGCCGCCTAAATTAAATCCTTCTGCTAATAACGGGGTTACGAACAGGGCCACTAACAGTAAAATTCCCAATAATTTTTTCATAATAATCCTCCTTTTTTTAAGCTTAGTTATTTAGTGGGTATCCACTTGTTAATAACGTCTTCATTATTATTCATCCAAGTTGTTACAACTTCTTCGATTGGTTGGTCGGATTCTTTCACTTTTATCATTAGGTCTGCAAGTTGAGCATCGGTGAAGAACATATTGCTGAGGAATTGAGCCAGTTCGGGCTTGGTTTCACGTAAATTTTTGTTACCCATAATGTGAATGTTACCTCGTTTCCACATCATTTTGTCTTCGTCTTGTTTTAAAAATTTCAGGTCCCAGCGGCCGAACATCCAATGTGGTTTCCAACCAGTAACTACGATCCATTCTTTGTTATCTATAGCATTTTTAAGAGCAGCTGTCATAGCTGGTCCGCTAGATTCCATTAGATCCAATTCTAAGCCATAAACATCGATGAGTTCTTCTGTCGTTTTCATAATGCCTGCGCCAGCATCTATTCCGGTGATAACTCCGTTGAATTTTTCTTTATGATCGTTTAGTTCGGAAATTTTATCGATGGTTACATATTCGGGAACAACTAAACCACTTTGTGTTCCTTTATAAACATGGCCTAAGTCGATAAGGTTGTCTTGATATTTTTCTACATAATCTTTATGCAGAACAGGTAACCAGGTTTCCATAAAAGCATCTTTGTTACCTGTTGCGCCAGCTTATACTGCTGTTGCCACAGGTAACAAAGATG
>JAXHUB010000272.1:0-4069 GCA_034189845.1 Candidatus Cloacimonadota bacterium
TAAATATTAGCGCTATTCCTGCTAAAAGAATAATTAGTTTTCTCATAATTCCTCCTTAAAAGAAAAAGACCGTCATAAATTGAAGGTAATTAAAATCATAATCGCCAGGATAATCACCTTCTGAATTAGCATTTTCATTAAGATCTACGATTGAATAAGCCAGTTGAAATTTTACATTGGGGTTCGCATACCAGTTTAACCCAAGACTGTAGATATTTGCTTTACCGCCTAAAATCGGTATACCAGTAGAGCTATCCAAATCAGCATCTTCATCTGTCAAATTTAAATAACTATAACGAGCAGCCAGTTCCCAAGCACCGATTTTGTTGTCTTTTGGAATCACTTGGCCAAATTCGCCTTCATTGTTTGTCCAAGGTCTTCTTTCCCCGGTCAAAAGCCAGGAAAGCATAGCATATCCTCCATCAAAATTAGCATCACCGGCAGTAGAATCTTCTGTTCTAACTACATTAGTCATAATATATTCAGATTGAAAATGTAAATTCCGATATTGAATTACCCCTTCTAAACCATAACGCAATATGTGGTCAACCTCTTTGATTTTGCCTGTATCGATCCATTCCAGATCACCATTTTTTGTTTCAGCTTCGCTTTTGAAATCAACTGTTTCGCTATCATCATAAGGAGTATTATAAACAGTGGATATTCCTCCGTGGAATAAGAAATCTTTGTTAACTTCAGGAGCAATTGCTAATCTGAAAGCAGCACCATGACCTGTTTCGTCTACTTCTTTTTCATAATCAGATTTTGATTCATTTGCCAGGGTTTGAGTAAATACTGTACCTTGCATAAAGTAAGGCAGTGTTCCCATATTACCCCATCGAGCATAACCAAGGCCGAATTGACGATCTGTTTCGAAAGCCAACATTGGCATTGATCTTTCCGGGAAGATTAACAGTCTGGATGAGGTTATTTCTTCTAAGCCTAATGGTTGTTTAAAATTACCAAATTTAATAAAGGTATTCTTAAAACCACTGTAGCCTGCCCACATATCTTTTACTTCTACTAATTCAGCTTCTGCAATATCGATATCCCACTCAAATTCCCAGTATTTCCAAAGACGAGTTTTAAGGGCGAGGCGAGCTTTTCGAAGATTTGTTTGATTACTCAGGATTTCATCTGGATCATCGAAGAAGTAGCTACCATTGATGTATATTCTAGTGTCTAAACGTGTTGAAAAATCACCATCTTTTGATTCCCAAATTAAATAACCTCTTTTGTCCCAGCCGAGTTTCCCTTCGGATACTTCAGCTATTAAAACACTGGTCAAAATAACGACCAAAACAACTAACAGCATTCTTTTCATTTTTTCCTCCTTTGTTTGCTATCTACTTTTTAATTTTGACAGCTCTTTTTTATTATAGAGTTTGTTTCTAAGCATAGGCCAGCCGAATGATATAATAGCTAAAAGCAGCAATATCAAGCTTATTGGCCTAGTAAAGAAGATATGATAACCGCCCATCATAACAGCGCGGCGAAAGTTGGTTTCTGCGATGTTACCTAATACAATTCCCAAAACTATAGGAGCTACAGGATATTTATTGCGTCGTAATATCCAGCCGAAAATTCCAAATCCCAAACAAGATATGATATCGAAGAAGGAATAGCGCACAGCAAAACTACCAATAATGGAAACAGTGAAAATCATTGGATATAGAATCTTTTTTGGAACAGCTGTTACCTTAACCCATAATTTGCTACCAAAAAGTCCTAATATCAATAAAGTCAAATTAGCTAGTAACAAGCTGGCAAAAATTCCATAAATAATTTCCGGGTTATTATTAAAAAGTTGCGGTCCCGGAGTAAGATCATGTATCATAAGTGCTCCTATAAGCACTGCAGTTGAAGCACTGCCTGGAATTCCTAGGGTTAAAAGTGGAACTAAAGCACCACCTACTGAGCTACTATTGGCAGCTTCTGCCGAAGCTACACCTTCCAAACTACCTTTCCCATACTTTTCGGGTTCTTTGCTAGTTCTCTTTGAAACATCATAGGAAATAAAAGAGGCAATTGTTGCACCTGCACCTGGAAAAATTCCAATTATGGTTCCCAAAATTGACGAGCGTAAAATTGTTACTTTTAATTTCCAATACTCTAAAAAAGTAGGCCAGCGAGTTTTTTCGATTTTTATTTTTTTGCTTTTAAAATTTTGTTCTTCTATTTGCTTAAATACTTCGCTAAGTGCAAAGAGACCTATAAGAACTGGTATTAGGGAAAATCCATCGTAAAGATGCATCGAATCAAAGGTAAATCTGCTCACTCCCGAAATTGGATCAATCCCAATAGTGTTGATAAGAAGCCCGAAAACTGCTGCAATAAAAGCTTTTAACCAGTTCCTGCCACCTAGGGTTGCTACAGTGGTTAAGCCAAATACCGCTAATGCAAAATATTCAGCAGGATGGAATTTTACAGCTATTTTTGCTAACTGTACGCTGAATAAAATAAGAATTATAGTACCCACAAAACCACCAATAGTAGAAGAAACCAAAGAAACGCCCAAACCCATTCCAGGTTTGTTTTGTTTGGTGAGCTCATAACCATCGAAAGAGGTGACAACAGCAGAAGGTGTTCCGGGGGCATTTATAGTTACTGCGGTAATTGAACCACCATAATTTGCGGATATATATATGGAGATCAATAAAATCATTGCGAGGGTAGGTGACATTGCATAAGTAAACGGAACCAATAAAGCCACACCCATTGAAGGGGAGAGGCCTGGCATAGCTCCAGCTAAAATCCCCATGATAACACCCAATACGATAAAAAGTAATGGTTGCCAACCTAGTAAAGAACTAAATCCTTGTGATAAATTTGTTAAAATTTCCATAAAACCCCATTTTATAATAATTCAATTAATTTGCCCAGTGGCAGTGGGACATAAAGCAATCTATAAAAAACAAAATAGGAAAACAAAAGCCAACCCACCGAAATCATTAGTAGAACAATGTATTTACGATATCCCAAAAGAAGAATAGCAGTGGTGACAAATAGAAAAGTACTTATGAAATATCCAATGTAATGCATTGCCAATAGATACAAAATAAGAAGACAGATAAAGTTATATACCATTTTAACATTGCTAGAGCTGTATTTTATTTCTTCTTTTTTCCTAAGTGATTTAATCAAAACAATAATATTCAAAGGTATTAAAATAAATATCCATAGCCTAGGAACTACTGCAGAACTAACCTCTTCTAAACTGGGAAAGGTAAATGAAAGTAATAAGAACAAAAGGGAAATTAAAATAAATAAAATAGGAATTAAAATCTCACCAGCCATTTTCCTAAGAGAAGTTCGATTGATAAATAGAGAGACTAAAATAAATAAAGCAGTAAGCACAATTAAGATCATCCTCATCAATCTACCACTTGTTAATTTAACAATGAGACTGTCATTCTCTGCCTGAATTATGCCCAGTTTTTGCAAATAATGGGTAAACTCTTCTTTATCTTCTTGTACTATTTTAGTAAATTCATCGGTTTTTTTATAGGTTACATCTATGGCACCCCTTTTCCAATATCTTTGCCACTCTTGGTCATCAGTAACCTTTTGGAATAGTTCATCATACCATTCTTGAATTTTTTGAGGAGTTCCTTTCTTATATACTAAACCGCGCCACATATATTCGTTACTCATATTTTCAATTCCAAATTCGGAAAAAGTGGGTACATCAGGAAATTCGGGAAGTCTTTTCTCACTTGAAACAACTGCAATTTTTAAATCATCATTGCCTAATATATCTCGTGGATTCCCCACGTACGCTAATCCCTGTTCACCTAATAGTGCAGCAATAGCTTTACCACCACTTTTAAAGGGAATCCAGCGCGCTTTCATTCCTGCTTTTCCCCAAATTTTTAAAGCAGTTACATGATCCAATCCGCCATTGGCAGGACCAACCCAAAGCTGATTACCATTTTTCTTACGAGCATCTTCAACAATTTTTGGCCAAGTGTTGATCTTACTTTGTTTATTCACAATAACGCACTCTGGATCTGCCATCAACATAGCTGCCCAGTCAATAGCATCTATATATGCCTCTCCTCGAGAAGAA
>JAXHUB010000273.1:0-5645 GCA_034189845.1 Candidatus Cloacimonadota bacterium
GAAACACGTAAAATGTTATTATTAAAATAGGAGTTTTTTATGAAGAAGTGCTTATTAGCTTTTTTACTGATTATTTCATTTAGTCTACAATCAGAAGTGGTGAATGTGAATCCGGATCCAAATGGAGAACCTTGGTTTGTAGGAGGTTTAAGAGAATGGACTGCTGAAGATTCGGCTTATGTAGGGCAACTGCCCGTTCTTAAATTGCCTGCTAATTACAAAGATGATTTGCCTTTTGAAAAGGATAATTCTCAAGAGCCGTATTTTCGTCCCATATTCAATCAAGATGGAGGTAGTTGCGCTCAAGCGAGTGGTATTTCCTATAATTTTACCTATGAAATAGATATGGAGCGCGGAGTTGCTGCCGATACATACGAACATCAATATCCATCTCATTTCACTTGGAATTTCTTAAATGGAGGAGTAGGAAATGGATCTTTGTATTTTGATGGATGGGCAATTGCCAAGGAAAACGGAATTCCCAATATAGCTTATTACGGAGGTATTGCCTATGGAGGTTCAACACGTTGGATCTCGGGTTATGATGCTTACTATAACGGCATGCAAAATAGAGTATTGGAAACATTTGCCATCCCTTGCGATACACCAGAAGGTTTACAAACACTCAAACAGTGGATGAACGACCATTTGGAAGGTTTAGAAGTTGGCGGACTTGCCAATTTTTCCGCTGGAGCAACCGGCTATGTTATGAATTATTTACCTGCAGGAACACCAGAAAGTGGAAAAACTGTTATTACACAATGGGGAACACAAGTAAACCATGCTATGACCTTTGTGGGGTATAATGATTCCATAAGATATGATTTTAATAATGATGGAGTTTATACCAACGATGTGGACATAAACAGCGATGGTGTAGTTGATATGCGAGATTGGGAAATTGGAGGCCTGCTGATTGCTAATAGTTGGGGTACCAGCTGGGGAGATTCAGGGAAAAGTTATATGATGTATAAATTATTGGCAGAACCAGTAGAGAATGGTGGAATTCGTAATGGTACCGTTTATGTTATTAGAGCCAAAGAAGAAAATAACCCTCTTCTTACCATAAAAGCTACCGTAAAGCATACATCTAGGAATAAATTACTTATCACAGCCGGGGTGGCAGCTGATAGTTCAGCTACAGAACCGGAATATATAAAACGTTATCCTCTCTTTCATTTTCAAGGAGGCAATTTATACATGCAGGGCGGTTATTCTGAAGAAGATAAATATTTGGAATTAGGTTTAGATATAACTCCACTTTTGAGCTATGTGGAAACGGGTGAACCTGCTAAATTTTTCCTTTATATCGAAGAAAACGATCCTTATAATACAGCAGATGGACAGGTTACAGAATTTTCCATAATCGATTATACTAATGGAGAGGAAGAAATTGTATATCCTGAAAGTAATATTCCACTTAATAACAACAATGTAACACAATTTGGTATAGTGCGAACCGTGGAATTCGACCAAGTTGAAATAACTACCACAGAGCTTCCTGAAGCTCAAACAGAAGATGATTATGAATATCAATTGGAAGCCACTGGTGGACAGCAGCCATACAGCTGGTCTTTAAATCTGGAATACGATGGTAGTCAAGATACACAGATGATAACAGAGATAGAAGCAAATATTCTTGAGCCTACTGATAACGACGATGGTTATGCTGAAGTGGATTTAGATTTTGAATTTCCTTTTTATGACGAAACTTATACCAGTGTTTATGTTTTAACCGATGGTTCGATTATATTTGAACCTCAATTTCAGTATATTCGTAGTGAAGACAATATAATTTCCAATAAAACCATAACACCTTATGGTTCGGATCTGATGATATATCCCGAGCAGGGAGATGGTATTTGGTATCAAACAGATTCTAATAGTGCTTATTTTTATTGGCGTACTTCCAAGTTTGATAACCCTGGTTTTGATGCGGAATTTGCCTTAAAATTGTGGTATGATGGGGAAATAGAGTTCTTTTATGGAGACGAATTGCAGAATGATGAAAATTGGGCTTGTGGTATTTCTAAGGGAGATGAAAACAATTATCAAATCCCTGAATTTTCTGGCGAATATGAATTAATTGATGATATGCATGCTACTTTTGAGCTTCCTGCTTTTCCTTTGGGTTTCCAAATAACTGAAAATGGTACTTTTTTCGGCAATCCACAGCAAATAGGTAATTGGGACATTTCTTTTAAAGTGGAAGATTATAATGCCATTCATACCATCAAAGAATTATCTTTTAATGTTATTGGCAGTAGTAATGAACAAAACACTGTTCCCAATCAGAAGATAAATTTGAAAGGTAATTATCCCAATCCATTTAATCCAACTACCAAGATAGAATTTTCTGTACCCGAGCAGTATTCGCAAGCAGAGCTGAGAATATATAACTTAAAAGGACAGTTGGTTAAGAATATTAAACTTACACAAAATATTCTGCAAGCTGGTTTTGTAAACTGGCATGGTAAAAATAATAGTGGAAAAGATGTAGCAAGTGGAGTCTATTTTTATAAATTGCAGGCAGGAAACCAGCAACAAACAAAAAAAATGATAATTTTGAAATAGGAGGAGTCGTTTGAAGAGGTTATTTACTATACTAATTGGATTGCTGTTATTTTGTTCCATAGCGGCAGAGATAGAGTTTTTTAAAAGCAAAGAAAATTTGGATGTAATAATTGAATATGAAAGGCAAAATGACAAGGAACTTAATACTACTTTTGCCTATCCTGCTAAACAGATCGAAATAGAAATTATAGATTATGATTCTGAAAGAGAATTGGAAAAATCTGTTTTACTTACCGATATAGAAAAAAATACTAGCAGTTTTGTTTTTAGAGAACTTTTTGCGCATAGTATTCAAGTGGACTTAACCAAATATGAACTGAACCATCTAAAAATACAGATTTCTGCTACTGAGCGAACAGATGTACCCAAAACAGTTTCCCCAGTTTTTATAAAGCTTTATGAGAGCACAGTTGACAATTTTGAAACTTCTTATTTACGAAATCTGGAGATAGATTATCCAAAGATGCTTATAATAACTTACGATTTTTTAACTGAATACCTGCAAGATTTTGTGATGTGGAAAATGGCCAAAGGAATAGAAGTTCAAATTGCTACTATCGATGATATAGGTGGTTCCAACAATGATATAAAAAGTTATATCGAAACACAATATCAGGAATGGAAACCTGATTATATTATTCTAACTGGTGATGTTGACGATGCTTATCAAATTCCTTCCTATTACATAACCTTTAACGGAGAAACCGATGTTACCGACCTACCATATTGTATGTTGGATGGTGATGATTATTGGCCAGAACTTTTATTGGGAAGAATATCGATAGATTCGCCCATGGAACTGATGACCATAGTTAATAAAATTCTTTTTTACGAAAAAACACCAAATTTGGAAAGCAATTGGTTAGATAGCGCTCTGTTGATTGCAGGTAATTACAGTAATTCACCGCCCACACCTACCACACCGGTTAGGGTTACAAAATGGCTGCGAGACAAGATGTTAGCCTATGGTTATGAAGATATTGACGAATATTATTATCCTGGTATTTACCCTGGAACGAACGAAATAATATCATCTATCGATGAAGGAGTGGGATTTGTTACTTATCGTGGTTGGGGTGATGCAAATGGATGGCATTATCCACATTTTAAAAGAGACAATGTAGAGCAGCTAAATAATGGTGAATTATTGCCCGTAGTCACTTCTATGGTATGTAATACAGGTGATTTCGCTAATAATGTTGATCCTTGCTTTGGCGAATTATGGTTAAGAGCAGGCTGGCCTACTTTACCAAAAGGAGCGGTTGCTTTTGTAGGTCCTTCCGATTTGCATACTAGCACAAAATATAACAATGCTATTTTTTCCGGTTTTTATCAGGGATTGCTAACTGAAGGTATTCATGGTTTTGGTAGTGCTGTACAGCGTGGTAAAATTGAACTTTTCAATAATTATCCTAACAACCAAGGATTGGATGATTATGTAGACTTCTATTTTCATGTTTACAATATGTTGGCCGATCCATCTCTTGCTATGTGGACGAAAACACCTGAAGAAATTGAGATTTCATTACCAGATGAAGTCAGTTTGGGCACCAACTTTTTAGAAGTTTCTCTACCCAATATGGATGGAGCGATGGTTACTGCTATTAAAGATGGCGAGCTGCTTAGTAAAAAAAGAATAGAAGATGGTAACGCTATTTTGTTATTTAATTTCGATTCCACTGGAGAAGTTTTAATTACTATTACCAAGCCAGATTATTTACCTTTTACGAAAAACATTACTGTAACTTCCGAAAATGAAGATCTGGGAATTGAAGATTTTGAAATTATTGGAGATTTAGTACCAGGTGTTCAAGCTCAACTTCAGATTGAAATAAAGAATTATGGTTCCCAAAGTAGTAATAGTATCGATGTTTTTTTGACTACTACAGATCCTAAGGTGGAAATATTAGACGATACAGCAGATGTGCCTGTTTTAAATAGTGGCGAAAGTGAAATTGTTTCTTTTATATTTGAGACAAATCCCGATATCGAAGATGATCAAATTATAAATTTTAGCATAGAAGACAATGAAAAAATTTTGGGTAAATTAGAAATTCAAAGTAAGAATGTTAATTTTTATGTAACAGAGCATAGCATAATAGACGAAAACGGTTTTTTAGAACCAGGTGAAATGGCTCAGATAGTTTTAGAGTTAAAAAATATTGGTTCTTTAGATGCAAATAATATTGAAGCTGAATTGGTCTCGGAGTGTACAGCTCTACAGGTTGTAGAAGCAAATTATTCTATAGGAGATGTTTCGGTTGGTCAAATAGCAGAAGCAGAATTTAGTATTTCTGCTGCTTCCGATACATATGTGGGACGCTCTGCCAGGTTAAAAATAATACTTGAATCTGCTTCCCAGCAAGTAGATTTAACCTATCATGATATAGTAATAGGAGAGATAACCAATACTGCTCCCACAGGCCCAGATAATTTCGGATATTATGCTTACGACAACTATGATGTTTCATATGAATCGGTGCCAGAATATAATTGGATAGAGATAGATCCGCAGGAAGGCGGTAACGGTACTGTTTTGGAAATGGGTGATGATGTTTCCGAAGCAATTGCTATGCCTTTTGAGTTTACCTATTACGATGAGGTTTGTGATAGCATAACGATCTGTTCCAATGGTTGGATTTCAATGCAACCTACATGGGAAACTAATTTTAGGAATTGGAATATACCAGCAGCTCTTGGTCCTAATGCAATGATAGCTGCCTATTGGGATGATCTTATAGGCGCTAATGAAGAAGACATGAGAGTAGTTTATTTTTATGATGAAACCAATAGCAAATTTATTATTGAATGGAATGATTGTGTGAATAATTTTGAGGGGGATTCTATTGAGAAATTTCAGATAATTCTCTATGACCCAGATATTTATGAAACTATTGATGGAAATGGTGAAATCCAATTCAATTACCACACGGTTAATAATCCTGATGTAAATAATAATTACGCAACTGTAGGGATAGAAAATCACGCACAAAATGACGGCTTAAAATATACTTATGCTTCTTTGTATCCTCTAAGTCCATTTTCCAAAGGAGTAGCACTTAGAGGATACA
>JAXHUB010000274.1:0-10618 GCA_034189845.1 Candidatus Cloacimonadota bacterium
GCAGCCCACTCCAATCGGCGTATTTTGCACTATGAAGACCATACCGGTGACAAGATAGAATTTTCTCTCATAGATTTTTGCAAACAAAATGGTATAGATATTAAGAGCAATTGCACAGCTATTGACCTTATAACCAATAATCATCATTCTTCAGATACACAGGAATTATATAAACCTCGTGAGGTAATGGGAATTTATGCGCTCGAAAACCATTCAGGTATTGTAGAAACTATCCTTGCGCATAATGTTATTCTCGCAACTGGTGGTATTGGTAATATTTATCAATACACTTCTAACCCACCTGCAGCTACTGGTGATGGCATGAGTATGGCTTATCGTGCTGGTGCAGATATTATTAATGCCGAATTTGTTCAATTTCACCCCACCTCACTTTTCCATAAAGATATAAAAAGATTTTTAATTTCCGAATCCCTGCGAGGTGAAGGAGCTAAACTTATCGACCACCAGGGAAATGAATTTATGCATAAATATTCCAAACAAAAAGAACTTGCCCCGCGCGATGTAGTTGCTAGAGCCATATACAAAGAAATGAGCAACCAAGGAAAAGAATATATGCTTTTGGATATAGCTTCGCATTACAAAGGAGAAATTCCTTTGGAAGAACGTTTCTCTCGCATTTTCCAAACTTGCTTAAAAGGTGGCATCGACATTCGGAAAGAACCTATCCCAATCGTACCTGCTGCTCACTACTTCTGCGGAGGTATTAAAGTTGATTTAGATGGCCGAACTTCTATAAGAAATCTATACGCTATTGGTGAAATTAGCTGCACCGGTCTGCATGGTTCGAATCGTCTGGCATCCTCTTCTCTTTTAGAAAGCTTGCTTTGGGCAAAAGAAGCAGCTCAGAATATCATCAGTAAAGATACCACCACCTCTGATAAACGCTTTTCCTATATTCCAGATTGGAAAAAACCCGACTTAATAGAAGATTTCGATCCTATCCTGTTACAACAAGATTGGAAAGTTATTCAAATGGTGATGTGGAACTATGCCGGCATAATACGCTCTAGCAAAGGCCTTACTCGAGCTACAGCCGATCTAAATTATCATTATCATAGAATTTTCAAATTCTATAAAACTGCCAAACTAAGCCGTGAGATTATAGAATTGCGCAATGCGGTGGTTAATGCTTCCATAATTGTTAATGCCGCCACTCACAATCAGGAATCAATCGGGTGTCATTATATTGAAAAATAAAAGGGAGGGAAAATGGCTAAAAAAGAACTATTATCCAAAATTTCGGAAAATTTACAAAAGGGCTTGAATATCGAGCTGGTATTTGGCGAAATCAAGGAGGTTAAAAATCGGCAGATATTGCCGGTTAGCACTGTTGCTTACGGTTTAGGAGGAGGTAATTCTAAACAAGAAGAAGATGATAGTGCCCAAGGAGGTGGTGGTGGTTTAACCAATCGTCCACTTGGTATTTTTGAATTTGACGATGTAGAAACTCGCTTCAAACCTGTGTATTCATTCAAACAAATCTTGATTCTACTTGGTATGCTACTTCTTTTCTGGAGCAAGATTTTAAAAAGTAAATGAAAATACTGCATGTAATAGCCCAACAACCTGGTAAAACTGGCAGCGGTATTTTTTTGAATTCTATAATAAAGCATGCTAAAAAACACAAACATGCACTGGTAGCTGGAATTCCTGCAGATTTTCCAATATCGCGCATAGGATTAAATAAGAGAAATATTTTTCCAGTTCATTTTCAAAGCGACCAACTCCCTTTTCCAGTAGTAGGTATGAGCGATAATATGCCCTATGCCAGCACTCGCTACCGCGATCTGAACCCAAAGATGCTTTTCAGATGGAAAAGCGCTTTTTTGCAACAGCTATCAGTTGCAACAGAAAATTTCGAACCGGATATCATCTTATGCCACCATCTGTGGTTGCTTACCTCACTTTGCAGTTATAATTTTCCAGAAGTTCCCAAAATAGCCTTTTGCCATGGCACCGGTTTAAGACAAATAAATAAACTGCCAAAATATCGTGAATTTGTTATAAATGGCTGCCAAAATTTAGATAGAATATTTGCTCTTAATCATTTTCAGAAAGAACAAATAATGTTGCATTATAATTATCCTAAAGAAAGAATAGTTGTTTTGGGAAGTGGTTACAATTCCGATCTTTTTTTTCCAGCTAAAAATAAGAAAATACAGAAACCTATAAAACTTGTTTATTGCGGCAAATTAGCTAAATCAAAGGGAGTTTTTTCTCTGCTAAATGCATTTAAAAAACTTGAAAAACACAAATATGAACTGCTTTTAGTAGGTTCTGGCACTGACCAAGAAGCTAAAAATATAAAAGATTTAGCCAATTCAATGGAAAATGTTTTCTTGAAAGGGGCTATAAGCCAAAAACGCCTTGGTAAAATCTTCCGCAACTGTGATATTTTTGTTCTGCCATCTTTCTACGAAGGACTACCGCTAGTAATTTTGGAAGCAATGGCCTGCGGTCTACCAGTAGTAGTAAGCAAGCTGCCGGGTTTGAAAGAATGGTTAGGAAAAATTGTATGTGCTACCAACAATATAAAGTTTATTCCATTGCCTAGGTTGAAAAATGTGGATAGTCCGATCGCAACGGATTTACCTGAGTATGAAAATAACTTAATAGAAGCGATAAAGACAATTGCAAATACTCAAATAAGTCCACATATCACCGATTTTATCAAAGAAAAATGCTGGCATAATATTTACCAAAACACCGAAAAGGTGATTCAAGCGGTTTTAAAAGAAAAAATAGTATAAACTTTTAACTTTCTGAAAACTACATAATTAGCAAAGCAGGATTCTTTTCTGGTAAAATAAGACAAAATTTTTTATTTGACATAAGCAGTCAATTTTTTGTTTTGTCCTTGCATGTGTGGCGGGATAGCTCAGTAGGTAGAGCAGAGGCCTGAAAAGCCTTGTGTCCCCAGTTCAATTCTGGGTCCTGCCACCATTCTTGTATCTACTCTTCCAAAATCTAACAGCTGCAAGCTTGACATAATTCTTTCACAGCATTCTTTAAAAATGATAGGAATTAATTATGAAATTGATAAAAAATATACAGATGCCAATTTCTAAGCAGCTCGACGTGCAAGCTGTTGTATCAAAAAAACTCCAGATTTCTTCTTCTCACATAGAAAACTTGCAAATTCTACGCCGCTCGTTAGATGCGCGAAAAAAAAATAGTTTGAAATACAATTTTACAGCTATCGCCGAGCTTCCGCAAGTTAACCACCCCGATGTACTGGAATATACTCCACCGCAACCACATTTACAAGAATGCTTTCACTGTCCAAGTAAAAATCCCTATATCGTCGGAGCTGGGCCAGCAGGACTTTTTGCAGCATTGGCTTTATGCGAAAAAGGGTATGAACCTTACATTTTCGAACGTGGAGATAAAATAGAAGTTAGAGAAGAAAAGGTAAGAAAATTTTGGCAAAATGGTATATTAGATCCCGAAAGTAATGTTCAATTTGGTGAAGGTGGCGCCGGCACCTTTTCCGATGGGAAATTAACAGCTCGCAATCGAGATTATTATACCAACCAAATTTTCTCTCTGCTAGTTAAATTCGGAGCTCCTTATGATATAAAAATAGATGCCAAACCGCATTTAGGTACAGATAGACTAAAATTTATCATCACTAATATCAGAAAATATCTGCAAGAAAAGGGCTGTCATTTTTACTGGAAACATAAATTAGAAAATATAACCATAAAAAATAATAAACTAACAGCGTTGACAATAAACAACGAGCAACATAAACCAGCTTGTGCTATTTTGGCTTTGGGAAATGCTGCCCGCGATACTTTTTCTGAGCTAAAAAATTATCTTCATATAGTTGCCAAACCTTTTTCTGTAGGAGTAAGAATAGAACATCAACAAAGTTTTATAAATGCTTCTTTTTACGGTAATAAAACCGATTTCAGCCTAACAGGGCCAGCTATCTATCGCTTAACATCAAAATATAAAGACCGTGGCATCTATAGCTTTTGCATGTGCCCCGGTGGTATCATAATAGCAGCAACTAATCAAATAAATACAATTGTAACAAACGGCATGAGCTATAGCAACCGCCCTGGCAAACTAGCAAATAGCGCTATTGTGGTAACTGTTTCCCCAGCAGATTTTGGCTCTTCTGCAGTGGCTGGAATAGAATTCCAAGAAAAAATCGAAAAGACTGCTTTCAATGCCGAACTACCCTATTTTGCTCCAGTACAAAAAGCCTCTGCCTATCTAACAGAAGTTATTCCCAATAAAATTGAAACATCCTACCTTCCGGGAACTTATTCCAGGAATCTTAATAACATTTTTCCATCATTTATAAACTCAGCTTTAAAATCTGCTCTTAAAAAATTCGATAATCGCTATCCCGGATTCCTAAAATATGGTACACTAATAGCACCAGAGACCAGAACCTCTTCTCCGGTTAGATTTCTTAGAGAAAAAAACAGCTTTCTTTGCCAAGATAAAACTAATGTTTTCGTAATTGGTGAAGGCAGTGGTTATGCCGGCGGCATCATTAGCAGTGCTGCCGATGGCTATAAATTAGGCAATACTTTCCGAACAAAATAGTTGACTCAGAAGAGCTTTTTATTTTTGTTACCTCAAAATATACAACAGGTTGGTGAAATGAAAGAGTATCTACAAAAATTGGTAAATGCTGGTTTAACAGAGAATGAGGCAAAGGTTTATTGCTGCCTTTTACGCAAAAAGCTGTTTACTGCTACCGAAATTTCCCGCTGTGCTTCCGTAAATCGTTCCCGTATTTATACTGTATTGGGATCTTTAATTCAAAAAGGTCTTTGCGTGGAAAAACTTGGTAAAGTGCGAAAATTTGAAGCAGTAAATCCTGAAATTGCTTTCGATAAATTAATTGAAAAACAAAATAAGAAAATAAACGAGCTCAAACAACTTTCCAACTCCTTATCCCCTATTTATCTATCACAAGTACAAAATTCTTCTCCTCTCGATTTTATAGAAGTTTACAAAACTGCACCCTGTATTATTAAAAAATATCATTCGTTAGAACAGGCCAGCAAGAAATGCGTGCTTTCGTTTTGCAAACCACCCTATGCTATGAATAAAGATGACATGAAGATTCGTAATAGCCAACAACAGTGTATGGATATTGGTGTTACTTTTAAATCTATTTATGAAGTAGAAGTTAACAATAAAAAGAAATTTGCTAAACAAATGCAGATATTCTCGGATGGTGGCGAATATGTAAAAGTTGCATATCATCTTCCGATAAAATTACATATCTTCGATAGTAATACTGTGATGTTTTCGATGATTAACAATTTAGCTGGTGAAAAAGACCAACTAACCTATATGGTTGTGGAACATAAAGACCTAACTGAAACACTGGTAACTACTTTTTATACTTATTGGGAAAATGCCATGACCATATCTGAATTTATTAAGAAAGAAAACATTTAGGAACGAAAATTGCATAAAATATTAATAATATCAAATAGTGAGGATTTGAGAAAATGATGAGGAAGTTTTTTGTTATAACTACAGCATTGTTGTTGCTACTTATTCCGCAATTGACAGCCCAGGGAAATGAAACAGTAACAGCTCGTGTGGAAGATGGTAAGATTCTTATAACCTATCACATTCCCGAAGGCTATCACCAAACACTTCAAAAAGATTATTTTTACGTTGAAGTTGAATCCTATCCCGGGTTACAAGTTTCTGAAACTATTTATCCTGAAGGTCATCTTGATGCCGATGGCAACACTGAGTACAAAGGCAACACCACCCTGGTAAAAGAGTTTACAATTTCCAATGATTTTAAGGCGGGAAGTATCAAGATATACGCTGGCTATCAGTTCTGTGAAGATGATGGCACTTGTTTATTTCCAGAAGAAAAGGAATTTAATCTTTTTTTAACTTCTGATGCAACAAGTAGAGAACAAACAACTAGCAATACAGAGCCCCCTATCAAACAAAGTTCTAAGCAAGATCTATCTTTTGACGAAATTAAAGAAAAACTTTCTGATTTTGAAATAGCCAATACAGCAGTTGGCTATTTAAAAAGCGAAGAATTTATCGATTTTGTAAAGAAAGCCGAAACAGCCGAAGGAAGTTCTGGAAATAGATTTTTGGGATTGAATATCTGGTATGTACTATTGTTGATAATAATAGGAGGTATCGCCTTGAACTTAACTCCTTGCGTGCTACCGATGGTACCCGTCACAGTTGGAATCATTGGCGCAGGAACCCAAGCGGAATCTAAGCATAAAGGATTTCTGATAGGTGGAATATATGGAATAGGAATGATGCTTGCCTATGGCACATTAGGGTTAATTGTGGTACTCACTGGTTCTCGTTTTGGTGCTATTAATTCATCTCCATGGTTCAATCTAATTATTGCTATTATATTCATATTGTTATCTTTAGCTATGTTCGACATAATCCCCATAGACTTTAGTCGTTACCAGTCTAATAGTATTGTTCAGAAGAGAAGTAGGGGAAAATATATAACAATTTTCATTTTAGGAGTTATCGCTGCTATATTAGCTGGCGCTTGTGTAGCTCCAGTGCTAATCTCTGTTATACTATATTCAGTCACCTTGTATTCAGCTGGAAATCATGCTGCACTTTTACTACCTTTTCTTTTAGGTTTTGGAATGGCACTTCCCTGGCCATTTGTAGGTGCAGGAATTTCTATACTTCCTAGACCAGGAAATTGGATGAAGTGGGTAAAAGTAATTTTTGGTGTTATTATATTAGTAATTGCACTATATTATGGCTATACTGCTATACATCTCTTCTCGGAAACACAAGCAGAGACGCAAGAAGTTGGGAAGCCCGTAGATATTTCTAAATTGAATTGGAATAATTCTATATTAGACGGTTTGAAAAAAGCTAAAGAAGACAATAAACCGGTTTTAATAGATTTCTGGGCAACGTGGTGTAAAAACTGTTTAGCAATGGATAAGACAACTTTTAAGGATGAAGCTGTAAAAGAGGCTTTGGATCAACATATTCTAATAAAATATCAAGCAGAAAACTTGGATTCTTATCCAACAAAAGATATTCTGAACTATTTTAATGTTCTTGGACTTCCTACATATATAATTTTGAATCCCAAAATAGATAATGATAGAATGGAGTGAAAATATGAGAAAATTTTTGTTCTTAGTTATTCTAACACTGCTTTTGATTACTGGTTGCAATCGATTTGACAGCAACTTTACTGCTCCTGATGATCCCAATGAACCAGAAGAGATTAGTTTACAAGATTTCTTTGTAAACCTGAATGACAGTTTACAGATACTCGAACCAGCCAATTTAGCCCCTATTATGGCTTTTTACCCATCGAATTACTTGAATAACGGCAAAAACAGCCAAGATATTATAAACTTCTACACTGATATTATAAACGAGAATCTAACTAATATATCTGCTATCCTTATAGAGCACGAGTATCAAAAAGTTAAATGGCGTCTTACTATTTCCAACAAATATGAAAAAAATGTTGTAGATTCAACTATTGTGGACATTGTTAACGATTCCAATACCGCTTTTATCGGTAATCAGTCAGTTATTAGTTTTTCCGAATATATACAAAACTTTAGCAAAATCCTTGAAAACAGTTTGGTTTCGGATAATACTATCCCGTTGATGGAATATTATGCTGATGATTATCTTAATAACGATATGGATAAATCAGCTATGAGAGTATTCTATAACTCTTTGGCTGCTGTTGCTACTTCCAATTTACAAGTTACAGTAAACTATACCCAACCATTCCAGAACAAGTTTTCATACTGGATCTACGATGTAAATGGTGTTATTAATTCTACCAAAGTAGATTATGCTGCCGCTGTTCCCGATAGCTTTTTAATTGTTGGAACAGAAAGTGCCGGTGAATTTGATGATGTTCAAAAAGTTTTGGTAGAGTTAGGAACTGGTATTTGGTGTTCCAATTGCCCCTATGCAGAAGCTGCCTTGCATTCATTAAAAGAAGAATTTAGCGATCAATTTTATTATATTGAGTATCATGTAAACGATGCTTTGCAGGTTGAAGGAAACCTGGAAACCCTTAGCTACTACGGCGATACGACCCTTCCCATTGCAAAATTCCAAGGCCAGACCAAACTTTCACACAACAATGAAGCTACACTTAATTACTACCGAAATGTTTTAACAACCTATTTGAACCAAGAAGCAAGGGCATTTCTCGATAATAATGAGACTACTATCACAGAAGAAGAAATTAGCGGTCTGGTACAAATTGAATTACAAGCAGTTAGCCAAACAAATCTATATTTGAAATACTCATTAGTAGAGCTAGAATCTGATAAAACGAATTTTGCTGGAGAAAAATGTAAACAAGTGGTTTTAGCTAATGGCTCTCAATTATTGGAAACAACTGATCTATCTCAACCAATTCAGTATAATTTGGATTTACCAGATTATTTGCCGGAAGATATTGTGTTGTATCTGTGGCTACAAACCTTGGATGAGCCTTATGACGAAGAATCCTGTAAGATTTATAATGTTATAGAAGTAAATTTATAAAGGAGCTTATGATGAAAAAAATATTGGTAGTTTTAGCTTTAATAGTAACGATAAGTTTATTTGCACAAGATAAATTCCCAACTTTTAGCTTAGAAAACTTAAATGGTCAGGAAGTTAAGCTCAATGATTTTTTGCAAGAAGGTGAGCTAGTGTTAATAGATTTTTGGGCTACCTGGTGTAAACCATGTATAAAAGCGATGCCAGAATTAGATAAAATAAATGTAGATTACGAAAATGTTACAGTTATAGCTATTTCTACTGATAGGCCTCGCGATATTAATAAAGTGAAGAGGACCATCAGGTCTAAAAACTTTAGTTTTATTACTTTACTCGACTCCAATAAAGAGTTACAAAGAGAAATAAATTTGAAAAATGTTCCTAGAACTATTGTTATAAATAACCAATGTGAAATATTATATGACCATACTGGTTTTAAAATAGGTGATGAACAAACACTTAGAACAAAATTGGATGAATTGCTCCAACCAAAGCAAGACCAAGCAAAAAAGGAGCTCGATAGATGAAACAGGTTATCGTACTTATCAATATAGCATTCAGTATTTCTCTATTTGCGGCCGACTTTTCTATGAATGGAATAAACGAAATAGAATATATTTACAAAACTGCCAAAGATTCCCTCAACCATTTCTTTGAAGATGAATTCAGCTTTAGAATGAATTATGATAATTTTACCTTTGGTATGAAATTCATTGCTGAATTACCAGCCTACAACGATTTTGAAAAAATTGAGCATTTAAATAACGATGATATATCTTATCAGTGGGATGAAAGATTTCTTAGCTACAGAAACAAAAACTTATATATTTTAGGCGGAAATTTTGAAGAAAACTTTGGAACTGGAATCGTTTTGCGTGCCTATGAAGATGAAGATTTCGATATAGATACCAGATTGGAAGGAGGAATAGTTAAATACAATTCCAATCTTTTCGATATAACTGCTCTATACGGAACTCTTAACAACGAAAACCGCCCGCAAAAAAATGATCTTGCTTATGGTTTCGATTTGGAAAGTTCTTTATTTAATAATAGCTTACAAATTAGTGGTTCAGCTGCTTCTTACAGACATATTCATGATGTAGGAAACAGATATAGCGACTTGCAGGTTTTGGGCGGTCGAGTAAGTTATTTCTATAATTGGTTCGATATCTATGTTGAAGCAGCTTCGCTGGAAGAAGAAAAAACAGAAATAGAGAAGAAAACTGGAACTGCTTATTATGGCAATATAAACACCTACCTCGACAAATACAGCTTTTCTGCTGGTTACAAGAATTATAAAGATTTCGATTTTAGAATGAACGATCTGCCCACCTTGAACCACAGTGGCGAACCACTTTCCGAAAATCTGGATTCAGGCTATGATGAGATCGGATTTATGGGTGAATTTCGCTACAATCCAAATTATTTTAACGAGTTGATTTTAAATTATTCAGAAGGATGGAATAAAGATAAAACCATACAAATAAGTGATTTTTATACTGAATTTCATCATGACTTCGGCAATTGGAGTCTTACAGCTTCTTACGAACAAATCGAAAAAATGGAAGAACCTATTTCGCTCTGGAGTAAAGAGATAACACCAGCATTGGCTAGCGATTTGATACTAAATGAAAAACCAGTTTATCTAAAATTTGAATACAAATTTTACGATAAAAAACATGCTAATGATAAAAAAAAATACTATGAGCCGTTATTACAAGCCGATTTCGAAATTGGGAAAATAGGAATTTCTCTAATATCGCAGTTCCATTACGACAATATTTCCCAAATAGCAGAAAATGAAGTTTGGCTGGGTGCCGAAATTGCCAGTGATATTGGAGAAGATACACGAATAAAACTCTTTGGGGGCAAAGAAAAAGGTGGAAAAATTTGCAGAAACGGCATCTGTCGTTATCAATCCGCCTTCGAGGGAATAAGATTAGAATTGATAACTAATTTTTAAAATTATATGAGGAGGAAAAAATGAAAATATTTGGGGGAATCCTTATTCTAATTATTTTCACTACCACAGTATTCGCAGATTTACACATAGATATACCATTCGACCCTAACCAAG
>JAXHUB010000275.1:0-3570 GCA_034189845.1 Candidatus Cloacimonadota bacterium
TCCTCTACCACTATAATTAGGACTCTGATATTCAGAATCACCTTGCCAGATAAGCGGAATGAAGTAGGGAGCCTCTTCATCGTTATCTGCTAGTTGATGCAACCCAGACCGAGCTGCTGGACAATATCCGCACCATGATTGTGTGAATACTTCTCCTACCACCCAAATTTGCGAAGCAAAAACGGGTATGAGAAAGAGAAGTAAAAACAAAAACGTATAAACACGTTTCATAAGATATTCCTCCTCATTTTTTTGCTGAAATTACAGCTTTATCAATTTAACCTTGTCCTATGAATTTTTGTTAGGCTATTTCAATAGGATCATCTTCCTGGGGGGTGTGTTTTTTCCCCTTATTTTATAAAGGTAAATACCAGAGGCGGTTTTATTGCCCTGCTGATCTTTTCCATCCCAAACAACACTACTTACTCTTTCCAAATTGCCAATAGTTCTTATCCTTTCACCCTTTAAGTTGTAGATAACAATTTGGGCATTGGGATGGTTGTTCAATTGAAATCTAATACTAGTTTTCGGATTGAATGGATTAGGATAGTTTCCTAAAAGTTTGGGTTGTTTTTCGATTTCCTCTCCCGAAGTATTTGTATTATTTACAATTGCTGAAACATTTATGAACATTGTGGCGAACTCTTCTAAATTGGAAGTGAGAATGATATCCCCTGCATAATTCCCGGCTTGTGATGCAGAAAAGGTTACTGCTATCTCTTGTTGCGAATATGGTGCGATATCGTAAGAAGATTGCACTTGGAAATGTGGAAGAGAATAGATATCGCCATGCATATTGTGTTCGCGATTGTTCGTAATAGTAAAAGAAAGAGTTAGGGGGTCGTCAAAACCAACTTCACCAAATTCCAAACTATGTGTAGAAAGAGGATCTATTTGATTGAAAAAATCAGTCTGAGCAGCTTGAGTAATACCCTGGTTATCCCAATTTTGAACTAGGGCTACCGCTTTCACCTGATCTATATCAAAGTTACCGGAGTAATTTAATTCTTCAGTAAACTGGGTGGTTTCTCCAACTTCGGGTAACTCGAGATTTTGAGAAGCAGTTTTTGCCAAAACAGATGAGTTGTAGCTAGAACCGTCATAATATGTTATTAAATAGATAATGCGATAATCGGCTGGAGCAAGAGTTTCGAAGGTAGTGAGCATTACGGTTAATTCTACTTGATTTTCTGCAATAATTCTTGGCAAAATTTCCATAGAAATGGGGCTTGGCATACTTGCTATTTGTTCATAATTTTGGTGATAATGATAATAGGCACCATCGGAACCGATTACGTTAAGTCTACCCCCAAATTCTGCATGAGGTGTATAGCCAACTTCTGAATACATATCAAAACGAGCTTCAGCTCCTGGGGAAGGATTTGGACCACTAAGCTGCCACATAATTGGAATAAAGAAATCAGTATCATCAGCAGATATCATATCTTGCCACGCCGACCGCGCGGGTACGCAAAAGGGGCAGTTCTCTACGGTGAACAACTCCCCCAAAACATACATTTGTTCTGCTTGCAAGTAAAATAATAAAATAATTAGCAATGTTAAGAAAGTTATTTTTTTCATTTTTCCCTCTATTTTATTAACATCATTTTTCCTGTGGCTTGTTTATTTTCTGTTTTAACTTTGTATAGATAAATACCGCTTGAAACTGGATTCCCTGAGCTATCTTGTCCATCCCATTCAGTCCAATTCCTATCGTTTTCTATAAACGAATTTATAAGTTGCCCCTTAGTGTTAAAGATTTCGATTTCTACAGGTTTGTTTCTAGAAAATTCATTAAAAAAAATTGTTGTGGAAGGATTGAACGGATTGGGATAATTGTATACCAAATATGAAGGGGAGACAGTTTGCGTTTCGTAAGAGGTATTCACGGCGAAGGTAAAGGGAATTTCATAGTGCTCCTCTAAATTTTCGGAACTAATTTTCAAATGAAATTCTGCGTTTGCAGAACTTGAACTTTCTATGCTATAATAAAAAATTTTGCTATCTTGTTCATTCAAGTTGAAAGTAACAGGCTGAGTATAGGTGTTTTCTTCATCGCAAAGATATATTTGCCAATCTACCGGAGCAGAATCAACGATTAATTCTGCGGTAACTTCCAAGTCTTCTCCAAAATTTACTATACCGAAGTTTTCGCTAGTATAGCTGCCGCTACTTCCGCTGGTTTGAATCAAATCGAAAGGAACCCAACCACGTACTTTGTATTGTGGTGTAGGGTAGGTGGAAGTAGATTGAATAATATCAAAACCATCACTTTGCACGTAGGCTACTGCTTGTAAGTTTTCAGTTTCCCATTCTGTATCAATTTTAAAACTATGTTGAAAAATAGTTGCTTCACCTTGTTCTTGCAATGTAATGCTGTCTTTTATAATATCTCGTGTTACGTGAGTATCGAAAGATATAACATCATCTTCTAGTAGCAATAATCGTATGGTTTGTTCAGTTATGTCATAATTGGAAGAGATCATTTGCACATATACTCTTATATCGCCTGTTTGAGGGTCAAAAGTATCGATTTGCATTTTTATGGGTGAATCCTGAAAATAGATATCTTCTACAATTTCCAAATATGGTTCACCTGTGGCTATCACGCTGCCACCACCACCATATTCATGTACTCCATCGAAAATAACAAAAGGAGTATAGGAAATTCCGTAAAGAGAATAAATGGCATTAGTTTCTTCGTTACCTAACGGATGCGACTGGGGATAATAGCGTACGCTATTGAATTCTGTTCTATCATATTGGTTATGAACTACGTCCAGACCGGAGTAGCTATCGGTACAATTGGCGCACCCCGAGGTAAAGTTTTCGGCTAAAATGGTTTTCGGATAACCCTCCAGTTCTGCAAATAAAACCCCACACATTAGTAAAAGCAAAAACATTAAATAAAAGCGCTTCATTTTAATAACACCATTTTATTTGTAATTACTTTGTCTCTTATTTGTAGTTTAGAAAAATATATTCCACTTGGAACAAAATTATCTGAATTGTCTTTTCCGTTCCAAACTACATAATTATTTCCTGCTGGCAACAAGCCGAAATCTTTTACGATTTGTCCTTTTAAGTTATAAACAATTAATCTTGCTGGTTGGTTACCACTGCTGTAGGCAATTTTTGTTTGTGGGTTAAAAGGGTTAGGGTAATTGTTGAGTTTAAAAGCAGAGGGTGTAGTGTTATTTCCATTGGAAACAGCATCGGCAGTAGCAAAACTGAAATCAACCGATACAGATTCAGATAAGCTTTCTGAATTAAATATAAAGCTGTAATCCACACTACCTGTTGAGTTCACCATAATTGTTGCATCCAGAATCAATTCAGCCTGAGCAGGAAATTCAAATTCCCATTCAGCAAAATGACAGGCAGTTGAACCATCCAGCTCGTGGCACCATGTTAGCATCCAATTTTCTGGAAGATTTTCTGGAATAGCATCCAATGTGAAGATGGCGGTTTCGTCTAAATTGGTTACGGTAAAATGTTCACTCACAAAACTATAGCTGCCTTCTTCTGCAAAAGAAGGACCTACTTGGTTAGGGTCGAATGGTATATCTA
>JAXHUB010000276.1:0-2870 GCA_034189845.1 Candidatus Cloacimonadota bacterium
AGTACTTTTCTTAGCTTATTATCTACCTGTACAAAATTCAATCTTTATTCCAGCAATAACATCTTTTTAGTTACTGTTTTATGTTCTGTTTTTATTTTATAGAAGTAAATACCAGATGAAACAGATTTATTATTCCTATTTGTTCCGTTCCATTCTACTGAATGCTGTCCAGCAGGTAAATATTCAGTTTTCAATTTCTTCACCAACTGTCCTTTAATATTATAGACTGATAGATCTACTTGTGAATCTTGAGTTAAGTTAAAAAAGATGGTTGTTGCAGGATTAAACGGATTGGGATAATTACTTAGTGAAATACTATTATTTTCAACTACAATATCTTCTACTATGCTGGCATCATTCATTTCAAAAACTTCAATTGCCGAAACTTCGACCACAAACATATATTTTTGCCCATTTATTTCGATAAAATTACAATCGTAAGAAGGCGAAATTAATTCTAGTATCATTTCTGCGGGAACAATTGTGTTCTGAACATTTGAAATATTATATATTGGTATGTAGTTGGCTTGCTTACCAAAAAGATACTCATTGTGTGAACTTAAGCTATTCATAGTGTTATATTGAAGCTGATAAAGAAATTCAGGGTTAAGTGGATTGCTTAGTTCATAGGCTTTAACTGGTTTATTTCTGGTAAAAAAAGTATCTCCAATTAGTTGCATATAAAAATCTTCGTTAGGTGGTGAAAAGTTTTCGAGCGTAGTTGAAATGTATGGTTCATTTTCCTCTAACCCTTCCAATATAATTAAGTTATTAGTGCCGGAAACTACTTCAGAAATGTAACCAAAGCCATTTTTTACGAAAAAAGCCTTTCCTTGGGTAGGTAATGAGTAATCAAACAGTAGTTGTGGTTCTCCTGGTTCAGAGATATCGTATTTCTCTATTCTGATGGGATCCATGAAATAAAGATAGACTTCATCTGTATTTGAGCCATCGAACCTGAAGTAAGACCAACTTATTTGATGCAAATCTCCTACCGGAATGGTATTCCTAAGAGAAGGGGCTTCGGGATTACTAATATCAAAGATCTTGTAGCTGTAATCGGTGAAATCCATGACCCAAATTAGATTGTTCTTTCCTTGCATTACTTTGTATTTATCTGCCAGTAAGGTTGTTTCTATCTCAATCGATTGTAATGGCTCGGAGACATCAAAAAGGTGAACACCATGTCTGTCACTTTGTACAAAAATATAATCTTGATAGCTATAACTATAAGAAGAAAAAGAAGAATAATCAAAAAAATTCTCAATATGTTCAATAGAACTATTGCTGAAAGAATATTTTTGTATGCCCTCTTCAGCACTAGCTAAAAATATATTATTACTATTTTGGCAAAGCGCTACAACCGAATCATAGGCAATTATATCATCAACCAGCTCTATATTATTTAGGTTTTCAATATTTATTATTTCGAAACCAGAGAAGTTCAATAACATTAGATAATTATCCATCAAGGATAAATTTTTATACCAGTGCAGTATATGGCTAGATTGGTAGCTGGAAACTATTTCCCAGTTGGCAGGATCGCTTATATTCCAAAAAGTAACTTGTTCTTGGTCTGAAATAATAGCTATGCTGTCATTTAAAGTTTTGGTGTGTAATACCATTTGAGACAAATCTATATCTCCTAAAAAGATCGGGTTGCAAAGGTCGCTAGTGTTATAGATAGAATAATAACCAGTTTGTCCGACTTCAATATTAAAAGCTAAAGCTAAATTGTCATTTACTTTTACAGGTTGTAGGTCCAGTGGCAGTTCTCCTACAATTTCCAGGTCAGGTAAGGAATATATATTATTTTCTACTATATTTCCATTTTTTACTAATTGGAAGTTTAACTTGTCATCAAATATGTTCATGTTAGATATTCTTTTATCATTACCGAAATCCAAAGTATTAACGATAGCAGGATTGTATGGGTCACTAATATCAATTTGATAAAGCTTATAATTAGCAAAACCATAGTTATCTCTCTGGTAATTATGTAAATAAATATAATCCTCTTTTATTAAAAAACGATAAGGACAGGGAGCTATTACCATGGAAATTTTTTCAAGATCATTATTATCATCTATTTCAAAAATTTCCAATCCGTGGGTTGTAGTAGCATACAGATATTCATCTCTTACTTTTATACATTCGGGAGTATTATAGGTTTGAGCAAAGGCAAAATCATTTACCTTGTTAAAACTTATCTCACTTGCGGTTAGCATAACTGTAGAAAGCAAGATTAAAATAATTAAAATAAAATTTTTCATCTTTTATCTCCTTTCTCTGGTAAATATGGGTGCACCATTAATAGTGGACCCTTCATTTAGTTAGTTATTTTCCGGTATTGTAGGATCAGTATGCCCCAATCCTAAATATAATTCTAGATAATGTATTGGACCATTACCATAAGTCTCTTCTTCATCATAATCAGTACAACCATGTTCATTCTCCCCGTCTGCAAAAACTATATGTGGATCTGGATTTTGTCCTGGCCAAATATCTACATGATAATTAAGAATATTTTCGCCATAGTTAATTTGAAATTGTTGCGTGTGATTATGAGAAATTTCATTATTAGAATCAATGTATCCAATAGTTACAGTACCATTTGTGCTTGAACATACAGTTACCTGAATATCTAAAGACCATCTATCATCATTACTTTGGGCTAATAAACCAGCAGTTAGAAGTAGAACTAACAACAGGCTTAATAATAGTATTTTTTTTTGCATTTTTCCTCCTTAAAAGTTTTATCTTTTTTTATTCTTGTTTAATTTACAGTTATAAGATTTGTAGAAAATAGCCTTTCCTGCTCTGTAGCAAAAAAGGCTTTTATAAAATGAATTTATTAAATCCTAGTTTAA
>JAXHUB010000277.1:0-7292 GCA_034189845.1 Candidatus Cloacimonadota bacterium
ATTGCCACAAAAAGGACAGCGTTTTTTTTCATTATGCTCATGACACGAGATAAAATCTTCGTAACTACTTTTGTCAATTAACATTATGTGCCCTTACGGACACAGTTAAGTTAACACTACCAAATTTTTATTTTCATCGTACTTTTCTTCATCAAATTTAATATAAACTTGCTGGTTCTTCGAGTCAAGTCCAAAAAAGTGTGTAAATTTCTCATATCTGATTTAAGCACTATTCAGTTCTAGTTTTATTTCTCTTTTTTTCTTAGATTCATAGTATTCTTCCATATCTAAATATTTTCTACCGCTTATCCACTTTTCATGTTGTTCTATCAATAAAGCTCCAATCAATCTTATCACAGAAGCTTGGTTCGGAAATATTCTTATAACTCTTTCCCTCCTTCTGATCTCTTCATTTAAACGTTCAATGCTGTTGGTTGTTCGCAATCTTCTACGATATTTTAAGGGAAGCATTAGAACTGCTAAAACATCATCAAATCCTTGCTCCAATTTTTTTATAGCTTTGGGTGCTGTTTCTTCAAATAGATTAATCATCTCCTGTTTGTTAGTGTTAGCTTTTTTAAAATCATTGGCATTGTATAGTGAACGAAGCCACAGTTTCATCTCAGGTTGTAAACGTTTGGGCGTAGCATCAAGTATATTACGGCTAAAATGGGTCTGACAACGTTGCCAAGTTGTACCTTGAAAATTCTTCTGTACGGATTTTACTAAACCTGTGTGATCGTCTGATACTATCAAGTCAACTGTTTGCAATCCTCTGTACTTTAACGATTTGAATAAACTATCCCAACTGGCTTCCGATTCGCTGTCTGCTAAATTGAATCCCAGGATTTCTCTATAGCCATTTTGATTAACACCCGTCACGATTAATATGCCCATAGATATTATCCGACCATCTCGTCTCACTTTGGTGCAAATAGCATCTACGATCAAAAAGGGATAATATTTTTCTAAGGTACGATTGCGAAATTTCTGAACCTCAGGATCTAATAACTTGCACAATGAAGACACCGTTGATTTTGAAAAACTTGTGCCACAAAGCTCTTCAGTTATCGATTTGATCTTCCTGGTAGATACTCCATTAACTACCATGTCTATCATGGTAAGAAGCAAAGCTTGCTCACTACGCTGGTAACGCTTGAAAAAAGATGTGTTAAACTTAATGCCACGAAAACGTGGTACCGAAAGGGTTAGCGCACCTATACGTGTCTGCAAACCACGTTCCCGAATACCATTACGATAACCAACTCGACCTTCATTGCGTTCATAAGGCTCTGCACAAAGCTGTTCGCTTGCCTCGTGAGATAATACCTGGTTTAAAATCGTTTCCATTAGCTTACTAAATGCCTCATCTCTACCATCCTTTGAAAAAAGTTCGTGCAATAATTTACTATCTAAATTAATTTGTACCTGAGCCATTATTCTCCTCCTTGATTTGTTTTTTGCTTAAACCAAGTTATGAGGCCTGAATTTTGGCTCAACTATTTTTACACCACTTTTTGGACGTTATCAACATGAATAAATTATCTCTAATGAATTACTTAAAATTTTTATTTCAATATTTGACATCTATTATCTCTTGCTATATTATATTAATATGTTTAGTTAATATGAGCTTGTGCGAAAAGAGATGTTTTATTTTCGTACTTGACAATAAATTACGTTTAAAACTTTTTGAGGTTTATTAATTAGCAAGGAGGTGAAGTTTAGTGCCAAAAGTTAAAGCTAGAGAAGGCGAACCTTTCCCAGTTTTATTGAAAAGATTTAAGAAAGCATGTGAAAAAGCTTCTCTTTTATCTGATGTAAAAAAGAATAAATATTACATCAAACCCAGCAAGCAACGCAGGGAAGAAGCAAAAGCAGCTAGAAGAAAAGCTCTGAAACAGGCTAGGAAAAATTCCAGATATAACAGATAACTATGTTAAAAAAATTAGACTTGGACATCAAAAAAGCTCTTAAGAGTAGTGATAAGGGAAAGTTGATTGTTTTACGTTCCTTGAAATCTGCATTGAAAAATGAAGCTATTGAACGTGGAAATGTACTTACTGAAGCTGAAGAGTTGAAAGTATTAAAGAAACAGGTTAAATCTCGTGAACAGGCAATAGAGCTATATAAGCAAGGTAACCGCCCAGAACTTGCTAAAAAAGAACAAAAAGAGATCGAGTTAATTCAAAGATATTTGCCTCACCAATTATCTGAATCCGAATTAGAAGCTGAAGTAGATAAAGTAATTTCAGAATTGGATGCGAAAACGATGAAGAATGATATGGGTAAAGTAATGAAAACATTGAAAGAAAAACTCGGTATTCGTGCTGACGGTAAGATATTAAGTCGGCTTGTTAGAACTAAACTAAAGTAATAAATCATTGACTTTCCATTAATTTTTTTTACAGAGGGAGATACGATAATCTCCCTTTTTTAAATTCAAAAGAAAGAAGGTATTATGGAAGCTTCTAACATTATTGATGTTATATTCGCTATTTTTCTCTTTATCTTTTTTTTCATTCATCTTCGTAAAGGCTTGGTTGCAAGTGTTTTGCATTTAGCCGGTTTAGTGATAACTGTTTTATTAGTGTATCATATTGGCCATAGTGTAAAAGATATGATAGTTACCAAATTAAATCTTAGCAATACCCTGGCTCTTATTATAGCTTACATTTTAATAATTTTGACTGTTATGCTGATTACTAAAATTATCATTATTATTATTAATAGAGTAATGAAATTTCTCCATCTTAACACACTAAATAGAATTTTGGGCGGTTTATTTGGTCTAATAAATGGAATTTTGGTAATTTCTATACTATTAATAATAGTTGATATCTCTCCTTTTTTGAAATTTGCCAGACCGGACATTAATAAATCGTATATTGTTCAAGTTACCAGAAAAGCTACCGGCATAGCTAAGGAAAAAATTCCTCAACTTCATGAAGAAGAAGAGAAATTGAAAAATATAATCCCACAATGAAGTATTTGCAGCAACTAGAATTCCCCAAAATAAAGGAAATTATAAGTACAGCTTGCCATAGTGAAATGGGCAGAAAGCTAGCCTATAAACTTAACCCAATTACCAACAGGCAAGAAATTGAAACAAAGCTAAAAACTGTCTCAGAAGCACTTGCACTAAGTAGGCAAGGTATACGTTATAACTTTACTGATCTTGCAGATCTGAAAAAGCTGCTATTGGAATTCGAACATAAATTATATAATTTTGAAGAATTCCACCAAATTATACATAACCAAAATCTGGCAAACAGATTCTATAACGAGAAATTCGAAGAAAAACCACTGCTGCAAGAAATATTTGCATCAATTCAGCCTCTACCTGAGCTGGTAGAACGTTTTAATGAAATCTATAACAACGACGGTGATATAAAAGATTCAGCTTCCGATAAATTAAGAAACATACGTAATCGTAAACGTGCTCTAAGAAAAAATATAATGCAGGCTCTTAATAAAAAAGTTGAGCAATTCGAAAAAAATAACTACCTACATGATAAAATAATTACTCAGCGAGAAGGTCGTTATGTAATTCCTGTTAAAGAAGGATCTGCCAGTTTTGTTCAAGGAATAGTTCATGCTCGCTCTACTAGTAAATCTTCTCTTTTTATGGAACCCACAGAGATCGTGGAACAAAATAATGAGCTGGAGATAATAAGTGGAGAAGAAAAGAGAGAAATTTACCGCATTTTGAAAGATTTCACTCAAACCATCCAAATCTCGAAATATAAAATCTTAACAAATTCAGAAATTTTAGGTAATCTAGATTTTATTTTCGCAGTTGCTCAGATATCAATGCAGTGGAATTGTAATATTCCAACTATAACTTCAGAACCTTATATTAAATTAAAGAAGGCGCGACATCCTCTTCTTATTAATTCCTACGGCGATATAAAAAAAGTAATTCCCTTTGAGGTAGAATTGGGAAAAGATTTTAGAATCCTATTAATCTCTGGGCCTAATACTGGTGGCAAAACAGTTACCCTTAAAACTATAGGCCTGCTTACAATTATGGCCTTAAGTGGACTTCCAATTCCAGCATCTATCGATAGCGAAATCGGTATATTCGAAAGTTTCTTCGCTGATATTGGCGATGCACAATCTTTGGAAAATTCTTTAAGCACCTTTTCTTCCCATATCTCAAATATAGATGAGATGCTGAAAAAAGGAAATGCGTGTAGTCTAGTTTTAATAGATGAAATAGGAGCAGCTACTGATCCGGAACAGGGTTCAGCTTTGGCCCAGGTTATTTTGGAAAAATTAACCGAAATAAAAGTTATAGCCGTTATCACAACTCACTACACCGCACTGAAAGTGTTTGCTGAAAAATCTGAACATTGCTGCAATGCTGCTATGCAATTTAATTCCAAACAACATTCTCCTACCTATCATTTCAAATTGGGTTTACCCGGCAACAGTTTCGCTATCGAGGTCGCTTCCAAACTTGGGATAGATGAAGAATTGATAGAAAGAACTAAAAAGCTCGCCGGCAAACAAAATGTTGAACTTACCGAATTAATTACTAAAATGGGAGAAGAAAAAGCTGCCTTAGCTCGGAAAAATTATCAACTTGACCTTAATACAGCTCTTCTGCAACAGAAAATATCTGAATATGAAAAAAAAATAGCTCAATTTGAAAATGAAAAAAAAGACATAAAAAAACGTTCCATAGCACAAGCACGAGAATTTTTAACCAGTCTGCAAAAAGAACTGAACCAAGAAATCGATGCATTAAAAAAAACTGAAAAAAAAGATAGACAGCAAATTCAAAAAACTCTACAAAAGATAAACAAGTTGAACCGAGATTATGGTAAACTTCAAGATACACTTCAAAACAACAAAAAACCTTTAGTAAATCCCCAAATTGGACAAAGAGTTTGGATAAAAGACTTAGATACTGAAGGTGAAATAACTGATATAAATAGTAATAAAATAAAGATCGATATGGACGGTATTTTCTTCACCACAGATAAGAAAAAAATATATCATACTTCTGCAAAAAAAGAAAAGGAGAAAGTTGCCAGCATCAAAACACCTTCTAAATCAGTAAAAATGGAATTAATGCTTCTAGGAAATACTTTCGATGAGGCAGCTCTTAAACTAGATTCCTTTATCGATGATGCCTTATATGCTGGATTAAAGAAAATTAGAATAATACATGGTAAAGGAACAGGTGCTTTACGCAACAAAATTAGGAACAAATTGAAGAAAGATAAACGGATTAGTAATTTCTACACTCCCCCACCAGAAGCTGGAGGTACTGGAGTTACAATAGCGGAGTTGGCGAGTTGAAAATGGAAAAAAGCCAAATAAATGAAATTATAAATCGCAATAATATCGTAGATATAATCTCTAGTTATATCCCATTAAAAAAAAGCGGGAACAATTATAAGGCACGTTGCCCCTTTCACGACGAAAAAACTGCTTCTTTTATGGTAAGCGAAAGCAAACAGATATTTAAATGCTTCGGCTGTGGCAAAGGTGGTAATGTGGTTACTTTTCTAATGGAATATGAAAAAATATCTTTTATCGAAGCCATAAAACGCCTTGCACGCAGAGTGGGAATGAATGTTCAAGTTTCTGCTAGTTCTAAATACAAAAATAATAAACGCGATCTTATCTATAAAATATATCAACTGGCCAATGCACATTTTCAAGAGAACTTACAGAATCATGGTGATTATGCTAAAAAATATTTGGAAAGTCGGAAATTATCTTCCCAGACTATTAAAGAATTCCAAATTGGTTATGCTTTAAATAGTTTTAGCGCTTTGAAATCATATCTTATAAAAAATGATATCAATACAAAAAATCTTGAACAAACTGGTTTATTCGGAAGCAGCAACAAAGGGATTTACGATTTATTCAGAAATAGACTTATGTTTCCAATTCACTCCTCTTCGGGTAATGTTATAGCTTTTGGCGGAAGAGTATTAGATGATAACCAGGGTGGTGGCAAATATATCAACTCTCCTACCACGGATATTTACAAAAAAGGAACAGAGTTATATGGGCTATTCAAAACTAAATACGAGATTTCCAAGAAAGACTATGCCCTAATATCTGAAGGTTATATGGATTTTCTGCGCCTGTATGAAAACAAATTCGAAAACAGTGTTGCTTCTTTAGGAACAGCTCTAACCCAAGACCAAATAAAGCTATTAAGTAGATTCACCGAAAATTTCTATCTTCTTTACGATGGCGACATGGCTGGAAGAAAAGCAGCAATAAAAGCAGCTGCTAATGTTTTACAAGAAGGATATGAAGCTAAATTGATAATTTTACCAGAAACAGAAGACCCAGATTCATATCTGGAAAAATACAATTCCGAAAAATTACAAGAATTGATCTCACAAGCTCCAGACCTTATCGAATTTCTTCATAAAGATGAAAGCTTGAAAATGAACCGCAAAGCAAAACTGGAATTTTTAATAGATGTTTTAAAGAATATTAAAGATAGTTTAACAAAAGAACTTTTGAGTAAAGAGATAGCAGAAACATTTAGAATTAATCAGGCCACGATAAATTCCAAAGCAAGAACTAGAGTAAAAAAAAGCTTTTCCGAACAGCCCTCACAGGCACAAAATATGTATTCTGAAGAACGACTTTTGATAAAAAAACTGATTTATGAACCAGACAATATAAAAAATGTTGCTCAAACGCTTAAATCCGATTATTTTTTTTCAGAATTATATGGAAAAATCTATGAGATTTTAAGTCAAAAGATGGACGAGGTAGAAAATATTAATATTTTAATAAACGAAATTGAGGATGAACAAATTAGAAACACATTAGTTGATATTATAATGGAAGATGTTCCTCCAATTTCATTGGAAGATTTAACAGCTTCCCTAAAAATGCGCCAATTAAAAAAAGAATTACAGAAAATTAACTACAAAATCCAAAATGGTGATTTAAACGAAGAATTATTGAAGAGAAAAAACGATATAAAAAAAGAGATAATAAAATTTGGCAAAAAAATTGTTACAAGAATACTGTATTAAGGAGATCAAATGCTTAGCTATAATGAATGCATTAAAAAGTTGATCGAACTTGGAAAAAAGAATAACCATTTACTTACTTTTAAACAGATAAACGATGTTCTACCAAATAACCCAATCTTTCTCGATCGTATAGACGATATCATTACTGAACTTACTGAATCTGGAATAGACTTGATTGATGAGACGCAAAAAAGAGTAACCAAAAAGCGAGTTTCAGTAAAAAAGAAGAGTCCGAAAAAATTTAAAAACCGCCGCTACTACGACGATCCA
>JAXHUB010000278.1:0-2296 GCA_034189845.1 Candidatus Cloacimonadota bacterium
CTCCGCTCATAACAATATAGGCGTTATATTTGGTTTTTTTTATATAATGGAATCCAAGCCCCAGAATATATTGAGTTCCCTTAAAAATAAAAGTTAAAGTAAGCAGAGGTACAAACTTTGCTGCTTTCCAATAGGCAGGATCGCGTGCAAATATGCGCAATATTTCCTCGGAAAATAAAGACAATGCCAGAGCAGAAAAAATTAGGATAAAAGAGAAATACTTGAATATCTTCTTATAAAACTCTCGCGCTCCTTTTGTATTAAAAGCCTTATAAGCTATTGGTAAAAAACTAAGACTAAATGAATTTATTATAAAAACATTGATAACGCCAGCTATTTTATATGCTAATGAATAGATACCTACTTCAGAAAAATCCAAAAGGTACCGTATTATAAATCTATCTCCCATAGAAAGCAGCATTACAGAAATGGATGAGAAAATAAGTGGGAAACTGAAACCGAACATCTGTTTTATTATTTCAAATTGGAATTTTAACCTAAAATTGGCTAGCAAAACAGGTATATTCAATACAAAAAGCAGAAGACTTCCTAAAAGTTGACCCAAAAGTATACCTTCTATACCCATATTCTTGTAGGCAACAAAATAAATATTCAAACACAATACAACAATGAACTTGAAAGAAAGAAAACCTATATAAAGAACAGATCTCTCTTTTAACCTTAAAATACTAAGTGGGACAGTATTTAGTATTTCCAAAAATACCCAGATAAATAAGTAAACAAAAAATATTGAAAATGAGCTTTTATCAAAAAATAGTATAGCTGCTTGGTTTTGAAACAATGAAAGCAAAAACAGAATACTTCCTGAAAGTAAAAACAGACTAACAAAAGAGGTAAATATCAAACTTTTGCGCTCAAATTCGCTTTCCTGTTCAGCAAACCAGCGCATCATTGCCTGGTAAATATTCAAACCCAAAACAATTATCATAAATTGCGCAGTAACTTCCAATATTCCTAACATACCATAATCGGAAGTAGAAAGATGTGATGTATAAAGTGGAAGAAGAATTAGACCGATTACTTTGGTGAATAGATTTCCAATACTGTATATTATAGAATGCTTTACAGTTGTTTTTATTCTTTCTAACATATCATTCCAGGTTTTTATAAATTGCTCTAAGTTTGGCTGCTTCTTTTTCCCAGTTATATTTTTCTAAAACAGCTTTTTCACCATTCAATCCCATTCTTTTTATATCTTGCGGATTTAGATAAAAATGCATTATTTTTTCTTTCATATCCTCTACATTTTCAGCCTCGAAAACTAAACCACAATCTTCTTTTCTCACAACTTTTGCTTGTGCTTCGCAATCGCTTACCAAAACAGGTAATTTAGCAGCCATATAATGAAAAATCTTATTTGCATATGTAGTATCATGATGAATATTCCTATGTAAGGGACATATACCTACTTTAGCCGCTATTAAATAAGAATAAGCTACACTTAAGGGCAGCCATCCATTTAATCTCACATTTTTTAAATCCCATTTTTTTACCAAATTGTGTAATTTTTTTTGTATTTTGCTTGTACCAATTATAATGAATTCTATATCATTATTCTTATCTCGCATTACATTAGCTACTTTCAAAATATCTATAGTCCCTCTCCTGCTGCCAGTATCCCCCAAATATACTACAGAAAATTTATCTTTGCACTTTCCAACTATGCCAAGATCCAACTTAAAATTGCTGAACTCTTTTAAATCTATGAAATTTGAAATCACGTGAATATTGTCATCTTTTAGTGATAATTGTTTAATATAATAATCTTTAGCCTCATTTGTTACTACTAATACTGTTTTTGCATTTCTAATAAATTTTTCCTCGTATCCTTTCCATCTTTCAGGGGAAATCAGTAAATTGCCAGGAAAAGATTTTACATGTTCATATGTTTTCATTACTTCTGGTCTATTCTCATGCAGATCAAGTAAATAAGGAACGTTATATTTTTTTGATAACTTATCTATAACTTTTATTAAAGGTAGGTCATGCAAATGAATAGCATCAAATTTGTATTCACTAAATAAATCTTCTAAGAACTTATGCCAAAAATTAAAATAGATAGGAACTTCCAAACAAATTGCACTAGTTTTATAAATAAATTTTGGCATCCTTTTTTTAATTATCGTCGCCCCTCTCCAAGACGAAATGGAATCTTTAGTTGTGGAAGAAGAGCAAGCCAAAATTACTTCATACCCTGCATTAATCAATGTTTTTATTTCTTTTTCTACTCGTATGTCTGGAGGAAAATCATTTTCTAAAACCATTAATATGTGCA
>JAXHUB010000279.1:0-2669 GCA_034189845.1 Candidatus Cloacimonadota bacterium
TTTCAGTTGTACCATTACAGCTTTTGGCATATCATGTAGCTAAGTTAAGAGGTTTAGATGTAGATCAACCGCGAAACTTAGCGAAAAGTGTTACCGTAGAATAATGGCAGACAGAAATTTTATAACCAGAGGGATTATTCTAAAAACGAATAAATTCCGAGAAACAAGCATAATTTTCAATATTTTCAGTAAAGATTTCGGGAAAATCTCAGTAATCGGCAAAGGGCTGCGAAATATTAAAAGCAAGTACATAGGGCTTATAGACAATTTGAATGAAGTGGAGTTAGAGCTTTATAAAAACCCAGAAAGCGAATTATATCTTTTTAAGAGTGGAAAATTACTCGAAAATTTTGCTTACGGTAATAACTATCGAACCCAGATTTTACTTTCTGCAGCAGCTGAGCTCTATAACAAAATCATTTTTCCTATAGACGAAGTGGAACAGGTGTACAATCTTTTGAATAGATACTTGGGTTTTATGCAAAATACGAAGAAAAATAATATAGCAATATTTTGGCGTTTTTTATTGCGTTTATTTAAGATATTGGGAATAGATCTAGATCCTATCCACTGCATTCGTTGCAATAGTTCTCAAAATAAAATGGCCGCTTTTTCAGTGCATTCATCTGGATTTATATGCCAGAAATGTTATCATCATGGTCAGGCAGATTTTGTGGTAAATATAAGCGAAGAAACTGCTGAAATTTTAACAATTTTACCTAATATTGGCAATTATTTAGATGAAATAGCAATCTCGAACAAAACCATTCAAGAATTAAACAATATCTTCATTTTGCATCTATCAGAGCATTTTCATCAAAATTTTCGACTGAAAAGTTTGGAAACTTTACGATAGATTTTCATTATAAAATTGCATTTAATAATATTTCAGGTGATTTATACAAACTTTTTCATAATGAGGGGGATATACATCTCTTTGGCACTAGTACCGGCGTGGTAACCGATAAAATCGTGGATTTTTTCATTCAAAACTCCATCTCTGAAGACATAATCTCCCTTTGGCAGCAGTGTATAATCGCCTATTCTATCTTCTAATTTTTCATTTTTATATCCAATTCCAAAAAAGTTTTCTTTTACTAATTCGCTACTTTTTCTTACTTGGAAAAATTGGCTGAGATTTTTATTCATATATTCCAAAAAATCATCATGGCGAGTTGCTTTCACATAGCAATAGGGAATACGCGGTTCACCAGAAAGTGGCATTATCAATGTTTCTGCCAGTTTAGGGTGATCTTTCATATAAAAGGTATTCTGTGGTTTTATATCTAACATTCCATGGTCGGAAGTAATAATTAGAAGCGAATTAGTATTCTGTAATTTCCTCGCCAAGTTTTGCACAAAAAGGTCTAATTCATAAAAGTGTTGCTGGGTTTTGGCACTTTTTACTCCGTGCAGGTGGCATTTTTTATCGAAAACTGGCCAATAGGCATAGATATATTTCCTAAAATTTTCTTGTTTTAATGCTTTCAAAATTTGTGAACGAAATCCTTTTAGAGTATTATAACCGAAGCGTTTTGCTGTACCAGTAAGGATTTTGCTAACAGAAGTATCTTTTATCGAAGTTGGAGCAATATAATAAGAGGTTCTATTTATATTATCATATAGGTTATAAAAATTTAAAAGCAGATTTGCCGGAATAGGCAGCTCAGTAGTTGCTGCACGAGCTGTAAAAGGAAGTCCAACAGCAGCGGTAGCAACTTCTCTGAAATAAACAAACCAGCCGGTAAGTGCATGCTGTTTGGTAGCCAACCCGGTGGAATATGCAGTTATTGCTGCAGCAGTTGTAGAAGGAAAAATAGAGGTAAGCCTGTCTTGAAGATGTTTTTGGAAAAACGTGCCTTTTCCATATTTTTTGATGAATTCATATCCCATTCCATCTATCAAAAGTATAATTATATTTTCGTAGTTTTTTAGTTCATTTATATTCAAATGCGGGTAAACCGGATAGGGAGTATTGTAATTCATACTTTTACAAAGTGAAGAGACCAAATTCACTATACTTTTCTGTTCATAGTCCGGTAAAATCATCTAATCCTCCAATCTTTACCTCTCTTGCTAGTTTTCGGTATTATTTCTTTTTAACCATTTAATATCTTCTCGCTAGCTCAAATTAGATAGCTTATTATTTTTGGTAAAATTTATAACAGCTGGAGCATCGGTTTTGGAATATTGTCTTATTGCCCAGCCAATTGCTTTGTTCAGAAAAAATTCACTTGTATCTTTCAGGTAGGTTAAAATAGAAAACAGCAATTTTACATCAGTTTTTTCTTTGTATTTTAGTTGGAATAAAATGCAGTTTCGTTGCAACCAGATATTTTCGCTTTGTAACCATTTTTGCAGATAATTATGTTTTTGTAATGGAAAACGTTGAAAAAGATCTCCAATTATATTAGAAGCTAAAAATTCTACAGTATCCCACCATGATTTAGTAGTAATTAGTTTTTCTATCAGCGCTATGCTATTTTCTTTTAAATTACTTAATTTCTTTTGTAAAAAATTCGTAGCACTGTATTGGAATTCACGCTGGGCCAGTAGCCACAATTCCCAAATGAACGTTGGAAATGTCTCTGTAGGAGATTTGCCATATATATATTGAAATTCTTTCAAAATTTGTTTGCGCTGTGGAGTTTTTATACCCAAAAATTGGA
>JAXHUB010000028.1:0-7153 GCA_034189845.1 Candidatus Cloacimonadota bacterium
CATATCCTTTTTGCAACATAAGCTGAGCAAAATGGGGTCTACCAACAAGATGACTTCCCGCAATGTTTACCAATTCTGCCCAAGTAATATCGAATCCGTACTTTTGCATATTTTCGATCATTTTGTGATTACGGTGCTCACGAAAATCTTGTAGCTCTTTTAACTTATTTTGCAAAGGTATATTTTGGGTATCTATTCCATAACCAAGTATGTGCAAAGTGCTGGGATATTCTGCACTGATCTCTACTCCGGGAATTAATCTAAGTTCTGAAGGTATTTCTTCTAATTGGTCATAGGCGTCTAAGGTATCGTGATCGGTTATTGAAAGCAGGCTAATCTGATCATCTATAGCTGCCTGTATGAGGCCGCTTGGTGTATATGAGCCATCGGAAGCAATAGTATGAGTGTGTAGGTCGATAAACATAATAAATTCCTTTTATTCAATTTAGGACAAACAGAAGTGGCGCCAAGTAATTATTTTTCTGGATATTCCAATATATGAAGTTTGGTAGCGCGTATACGTACACTAGACCGCTTTTTGAAGTCTTTATCTTCCCAACGGTCTTGTTTCAATGTGCCTTCGATGATTATCGGAGTTCCTTTTTTACAGTACTGTTGATAGCGGTCTACCAAACCACCCCAGAGCTCAACCTCGAAAAAAGAGGTGAACTGCTGCCACTGGCCTTTCTTATCCTTGTAAGGATGATCATGAGCCAGATCGATTTTGAGGGTGCGGCTGTCGCCTACTTCACGTATGTCACCTTCCCTGACCACGTTCCCGGCTATTTGCACATTATTAATATTAGGGACGCGTGACATTGGCAACTCCTTTCTTTGGCGCTAGCACTTCTATTCGTCCTGTAAATACAGCTTCGCCGCCTCGCTTACAGTTTAGCTGGCGAACAAAGCTTATTTATAGAAAAAACCGGTAATTGTCAAACCCTTTTTTGAGTGGCAAAAACTCCACACTATAGCTTAGCTTTTATCTATTTAGTATTATATAGGTTAGAATGTTTTTGAGCAAATAGTGGCGAAAAATAAAATTTTTGTAGTATAAAATCAACGGTATTATTTTGCATTTGCTCACAAGCTGGGTTTGCTTAGTTTATTCAAAAAGGAGGAAGTTATGAAAGATTTGGTTGTGTGGTTTGAAATCCCGGTTGATAATTTTGTTAGAGCTAAAAAATTTTATAACAAACTACTAGAAACTACTATCGAAGCTGAGGAAATCGGCGGTGTTATGATGGGATTTTTTCAGCTTCCCGATTATAGTAATAGCGGTGCCATCGTACAAGGCCCAGGTTATGAGCCTGGTGGCAAGGGGCCATTATTATATTTTAATGCTGGCAAAGATCTGCGTCCAATGCTGAAAAGAGCTGAAACAGCTGGTGCGGAAATTTTGCAACCGCGCACTCTCATTAGCGAAGCAATCGGGTATTACGCTATTTTTCGTGATACAGAGGGTAACAGAATAGCATTGCATTCTAAGGGAGAATAAGCCAACACCCTGGTTTGCTAGCATGATCAACTACTAAGCTGTGGGAAGAAAGACCACGTAAATTAAGTAGAATGAAAAAATCACCCAAAGCTGCAGTGGTCATTATAATAGAATACACAAAAACGATTGGCCAACCAAAGATGAAAGCTAATAATAGGGGTAAAATTCCTAATAACAAACCAGGTAAAACAACAACAGCTTTGTATGCACGTAATGTCATAGGAGCAGAGCAATGTGCATAAGGTGTAGCGGATCTAATCCCAATTTGCCAATCTTGGCGGCCGGATTTTCCTAACAACCAAAAGCCGAATATATGTGTAATTTCGTGCAAAACTGTTAGCCCTAAAATAATGGGAAGAAACACATATAAACGTAGCCAAAGACTGGGAATAGCAGAAAGTAGATTGTGCCAAACCAATTCGTAAAAAAGTGCTCCTACAGCTAAAATAAGCAGAGTGGAAGGCACAGCTTTTGTGTAAATACGTTTCAATGAAATTGAATAATCGACCTTTTTCATATTAAAATAGTGTTTTCTAATATAGAAGTGTCAAGAAATTAAAAAATAAGAGGATTAGAATGTAATGAAGTTCTAAATTTTCCTTTACAGAAAAGGTAAAAATTTTTTATCAGAATAGATAAGGAGTACATATGCAAATAAAGCGAGACACACCTATAGAAGAGATAGTAGAAGCCAGTTCAAAAGCAGTTGCTTATCTTATGCGCAATGGCATACATTGTGTAGTTTGTGGTGAGCCAGTTTGGGGAACATTGCAAGAATTGGCGCGCAGTAAAGGTTTTTCCGATACAAAAATCGATAAATTCGTGGAAGAATTAAATAAACTAAAGTAACCAGGAGGAGTTATGTACAATTCAGTCGTTAATATGCCCTATCCAACTAATGAGCCCAACATAATGTACGAGAAGGGTTCAATTCATCGTAAGAAGATTGAAGAAGCTTTAGAGAAAATTTCCAATCAACAAGTGGAAGTACCAATTATTATTGGTGGCAAAGAGATCAAAACTGGCGATATGGGAAATATGATAGAGCCCCATAAACACGCTAATGTATTGGGAAAGTTTCACAAAGCAGGGAAAAAAGAAGTGGAAATGGCTATTCAGACTGCTCTGAAAGCCCAAAAAGAATGGGAGTTGATGAGCTTTGAACAACGCGCTGCTATCTTCTTGAAAGCAGCTGAATTGCTTTCTACCAAATATCGTTATGAAATCAATGCAATTACTATGTTGAACCAAAGCAAGAATGTTTTCCAAGCAGAAATTGATGCTGCCTGCGAGCTTATAGATTTTCTGCGTTTCAATGTGTATTTTATGCGGCAAATATATGAACAGCAGCCTATGCACAATCCTAAAGGTGTATGGAACTACGTACAGTATCGTCCTATCGAAGGATTTGTGTTTGCCGTAACACCTTTCAACTTTACAGCTATTGGTGGCAACTTGCCCACAGCTCCTGCCATGATGGGAAATGTAGTAGTTTGGAAACCTGCTTCTACGGCAGTTTATGCTTGCTACAAGTTCATGAAGATTTTGGAAGAAGCTGGTTTGCCAGCTGGCGTTATTAATTTCGTACCTGGCTCCGGAGCTAAAGTTGGTAATCCAGCTTTGCAATCTCCGGATTTGGCTGGGATTCATTTTACTGGAAGTACAGCTACTTTCCAAAATATGTGGAAGACCATTGGAAGTAATATTCATAAATATAAAAATTATCCTAGAATTGTGGGTGAAACCGGTGGTAAGGATTTCATCGTAGCTCATCCTTCTGCTCAGGTAGAAGCGCTGGCAACAGCTATCACTCGCGGTGCTTTTGAGTATCAGGGACAAAAATGTTCAGCTGCTTCTCGTGCTTATGTTCCTAAAAGCTTATGGTCTAAATTAAAACCACTTATAGAGCGCGATGTAAATTCATTGAAGATGGGTGATGTGCGCGATAATACAAATTTTGTTAATGCTGTTATCGATAAAGCAAGCTTTGAAAACTGCAAAGCTTATCTGCAACATGCCAAGGAATCTGATGACGCTGAAATACTTTTAGGAGGCGGAGCTGATGACAGCGTGGGTTACTTTGTTGAGCCTACAGTAATTTTAGCAAAAGATCCCAAGTACAAATCGATGGTAGAAGAGATTTTTGGACCTATCATCACAATTTATGTGTATGAAGATGAAAAATATGAGGAAACACTGCAACTTTGCGATCAAACATCTATCTATGCTCTTACGGGTGCTATCTTCTCGCAAGATCGTGTAGCAGCTAATAAAGCTGTGGAAGTTTTACGTCATAGTGCTGGTAATTTCTATATCAATGACAAACCAACAGGTTCTATAGTAGGTCAGCAGCCATTTGGCGGAGCACGTGGTTCGGGAACTGATGACAAAGCCGGATCTTCTCAAAATCTGATGCGGTGGGTAACAACTCGTTCTATTAAAGAATCATTCAATCCACCTACAGATTACCGTTATCCTTTTATGGAAAAATAAATCGTTATTCTAATAAAAAAGGGGACTCAGTTTTGGGTCCCCTATTTTGTTAGCAATAAGTTTACAGGAATTTGTATGTGAGGCCTAAAGATAGAGCCTGTCGGAATTGTCTTGCCTTCTCTATTTATTTGTCGTAAATAAGTTGTGCAGATAAATTCACCATTATGAATTCGCTAACGGAAGCGTTAAAAGTATTTTCCCAATCCACATCAATAGCTTTCCAGTCATCATTGTCTACCGTATCTTCTTCCGAATAGTAGAGGGCTTGATAAAGATTTAACCTGGAGTTATATTTAATACGTTTATTGGAAAGTGGAGTTTTGTATTCAGCCACAAATTCTAAACCACCATCGTCTGTGTTGTCGATATCATCATGAAAATTTAAATTCTGCTTAAAAGCAATACCTAAACGGGTGGGGAGTTTTGTTTTATCCTGGCTGTAGATAATTTTAGCAGCACCAAAACTTTCTGTAAGTGTAATGGGATTTAGATACTTATCTTCGTTGTGGGTTTGGTTGATAAATTGACTTTCAAAGCGAAATGCTGCAAGAGGATCCACAATTATTCCTAAAGTAAAGCGTTCCATAGATTCAAAATCGATTTGATCTGTCGATTTTTCTGGTTTTTCCAATTTTTCTATTTCAGCAACTTGCCTGTGGGTTTGACCAAATGCAAATTTCAAGGTTTTTTTACTGTGCAGGATTTGTGTAAGTTGTTTCTATGCTAGCAAATTAGTTTGGAAATTCCAAGTAATATTGCTTACTTCGCTTCCTTCCCAATTGTCGCTATAAGCACTTTGGGTTAAATTAAGGTTGGCATCTGCTTCGATTTCCCAACTGGCAAATAAGCTTACGCTTACGATAATCGTTAATAACAATACTAATTTTTTCATTTTTTTCTCTTTGTTTTTAGTTTATTTATTCTATCTTCCATAATCTTAAAATAATCACCAACCCAATTTACCTGGATATCAGGTTGATTAGTGCTCAAAAAACTTGCTTTGGAATCTGGATGTTCTGGAGCAAATCCATGCATACCCGGTAGTGCTTTCAAGCTCATATCGCTAGGTTCTATCTGATATCCAGGGTCCATCAGTATAAGTTCTTGGCCATACATGTCATCTTCAAAATCGATTCCATATTTTTGTTTTTCTGCTTTGCTTACAACATGTGAATTTGGTAATGTCTGGGCAGATTGCATAATTTTGGTGCGGGCTTGGTCGTTAAAAAACCAGAAATGAACCAGGGTAGAATCGTAAACAGCTACATAATCACGTCCGAATTTCAGGTTTAAATTTTCAAAATGCTGTTTTGCATCTACTGTGCCCGTCAAGCTGGTCATTCCGTGGTCGCTAAAGACAAACATTTCGTAGTTTTCGTAGTTTTCGTTAGCCATTTTCATAATATGGGTTATATGGGAAGCATACCAATTCAGTTTGGAAGTTATCTCTTTCCCATCCTTGGTAACTCGATGCAAAAGTGAATCCAGGTCTGCTGTGTATAGGAAAGCAAATTCTATTTCGCCTCTTTTTAGCTCTTGTTTTAGCGCTGAAATATTATCGCTTTCACTGTTCTGCCAGTTAGAGATATGGTGGGGAATGTTATTTTCCACTAGCAGGTCAGCTAAATTTGGAGTAGGGTAAAGTCCACCTGGAACAAACATATCGTTTTTTTCAGCATAGTCGAAATATTGAATTCTATCAAAAGGCATAGCATACATTTCAAAATAACCAGTATAACCATTGTGTTTGGCAATGATTTTGGAAAGTAGATGCCGAACTCGCCAGCGATTGAATACTTTAGAGGGCAGATATTTCAAGAATCTAAAAATTTTAAAAGGTGAATGTTGCGGGTCGTAGTAGTAAAATGTGAAATGTTTATGAACTACTGGCGGTTGTCCAGTTAAAATGGTAGGAATAGCTGTGCAGGAGTAACCAAATTGCATATCGATCGGTTGACGATATGGGAGTTCTTTTTCCAAAAATTCACGATTTTGTAGAATTTCCCACCCCATCGCGTCTATAAACATAAAAATGTTAATTTTTTTTTTCATATCTTCTACCTTACTTCAAATTAGTTTTTTTTTATATGTTCCAAAGCTTTATGTAAAGCAGCATTCAAAATCTCTCTGGGAGGTTTATTGATGATATTGTTTTGCAGCATAAGATTATTTATCTCTCTTGCTTTCTGTATATCTTTTTGGGTTTGGTCGTAAACTTCTTGAGAGCTAAGCATAATGCGAGCGACACCATCTTTTATGGCTTGCATAGCCACAGCAGTTGCTTCTTTTGGGAAAACTTCAGTTTCTTCCATATTGGGAATGATGTATTTTGGAGTAATGCCCTTTTCTACAGCGAAATTTGCCAGAGCTTTTGCTGCAGCCAGTGCCATATTATCTGTAATGCTTTTGGCTTTAACTAAAAGTGCACCTTTTAAAATTCCTGGAAAGCCTAAGGAATTATTAACTTGATTGGGAAAATCTCCTCGCCCAGTTGCTACTATGTAAGCACCTGCTTGATGTGCAGCATAAGGATATATTTCCGGTACTGGATTGGCACAGGCAAAAACTATTGGCCGAGAAGCCATTTTTTTTATCCATACAGCTTTTACCGTATCTGGTCCAGGTTTGGAAAGGGCTATTAGTACATCAGCTTTTCTAATAGCAGTTTCAATATTATCTATTTTTTGCGGATTTGTTTGCTGGCAAAGTTCCCATTTTCTATAATATTCTGGATTTATGGCTATGTCTGTGCGCTCGTTATGAAGTCCTCCATTAGAATCGAAAATATACAACTTATGAGGATCTCCACCAGCTTTCAGAATAAGGCGAGCGATAGTGGTGTTGGAAGCCCCAGCGCCCAAAAGTACAAATTTTGTTTTCGAAATCTCTTTTTTAACCAAGCGCAGGGCATTGAATAGTCCTGCCATAGTAACACAGGCTGTACCTTGGGCATCATCGTGCCACACTGGTATATCACAAGTTTTCTGCAGCTCATCTAAAACTTTATAACAATTTGGCTGCGAGATATCTTCCAAATTGATAGCTCCACAGCTTGGTTCTAACATTTTTACAAAATCAATAATTTTTTTTGCCTGAGGAACTCCATTTTCATCGTGGCTATTGATGCACAGGGGAAAGGCGTCCACTCCACCCAGATATTTC
>JAXHUB010000280.1:0-2678 GCA_034189845.1 Candidatus Cloacimonadota bacterium
CCCCATGATGATAGGTAAGGAGAATTCACAAGTATTTTTAGGGAAAGAGATAAGTCAACAAGAAGGAATGAGCGAAAAAACAGCTGAGATAGTTGATAGAGAAATCCATAATATTATTGCAGATGCCTATAGCAAAGCCAGAAATATATTGGAAGCTAAAAAAGAAATATTAGAAGAATTATCGGAAGCTCTTCTACACGAAGAAACACTCGATGCCGATAGTATCTATAACATAGTGCTGAAGCACGTGGAAGGCGAAGAAAAAGACCAAGTGGAAAAACGCTACAAAACGGCAAAACAAATGAAAATAGATGTTGCCGAAAAAGAAGAAAAAAAAAGAATACAAGATGAAATAGAAAAACCAAACAAAGAAGAAAGCAACTAATTATGACAATGCACGCTACTACTATTTTAGGAATAAAAATTGGAAAAAAAGTTGCCATAGCTGGTGATGGACAAGTAACTATGGGACACACAATAGCTAAAGCCACAGCACAAAAGATAAGAAAACTCTATAATGGCCAGGTAATAGCTGGTTTTGCTGGCGCTACTGCCGATGCTTTTACCTTATTCGAAAAATTCGAAAAAGAGCTAAACGAACATAAAGGCAACATAAAGAAAGCTGCTGTGGAATTAGCTAAAGAATGGCGTAGTGATAAAATTCTACGTCGGTTAGAAGCTTTAATTTTGGTTGCTAACAAAGATGCCTTGCTTCTAATTTCAGGAAGTGGAGATGTTTTGGAACCCGATGACGGTATTGCTGCTATAGGCTCTGGTGGAAATTACGCTCTGGCAGCTGCACGTGCTCTATATAAACATAATAAAATGAAACCGAAAGAGATCGCTACAGAATCTTTAAAAATAGCGGCAGATATTTGTGTATACACAAACAAAAATATTACCTGTGAGGAAATATAAAATGAAAAATCTTGTCCCTTCTCAGATTGTTAAAGAACTCGATAATTACATAATAGGTCAAGATAAGGCAAAAAAAGCGGTTGCTATTGCATTAAGAAATAGATGGCGCCGACTGCAGGTACAAGATGAATTGCGCGAAGAGATAATGCCAAACAATATTATCTTGATAGGACCAACTGGAGTTGGAAAGACAGAAATTTCACGTCGATTATCGCGCTTGGCAAATGCCCCCTTCATCAAAGTAGAAGCTTCAAAGTTTACCGAAGTAGGATATGTAGGCCGCGATGTGGAATCGATGATCCGGGAACTAATGAATATAGCATTAAACCAAGTGAAAAATGAAATGATGCAAGAAGTACAAACAGAAGCCAGGCAAAATGCTAAACAAAAATTACTGGATATACTCTACCCTGCTCCACAAACTTCAAAAGAAGAAACAGCAGAAGAAGCTAAAGCTCGTAAAGATAGACACCAGAGAATTCGGAAGAAAATGGAATCACTTTTCGATAGTGAAAGCTTGGACGATCGTGAAGTGGAAGTTACCATTGAAAAACCTGGTAAACCACAACTAGAATTTCTTTCTGGCTCTGGCTCAGCTTCCATAGACCTACAAATAGGTGATATTGTTTCTGGACTTCTTCCTTTTAACCGTAGGAATGAGAAAAAAAAGAAAATGAAAGTGAAAGATGCATATGAATATCTTACAGAAATAGAAGCAGCCCGCTTGGTTGATAAAGAAAAAGTAAAGAAAATTGCCAAAGAACGAGTGGAAAATGACGGTATTATCTTCATAGACGAAATAGATAAGATTGCTGCAATAGAGAATAATCGCAGTTCAGCCGATGTTTCTAGAAGTGGAGTGCAAAGAGATCTGCTACCCATTGTGGAAGGCTCGAATGTTCCTACCAAATATGGCATAATTAATACTTCCCATATTTTATTTATTGCAGCAGGAGCTTTTACAACAACCAAACCTTCCGACTTGATACCAGAGCTACAGGGACGCTTCCCTATCAGGCAAGAACTAAATAGTCTATCTCAAGAAGATTTGAAAAAAATATTAATTTATCCCAGAAACTCTTTGACTAAGCAATATAAGGCGATGTTTGCTTCCGAAAATATTCAACTGGTGTTCCGAGAAGATGCTTTATACGCGATTAGTGATTATGCTGCCAAAGCAAATGCAAAAATGGAAGATATAGGTGCTCGCAGATTGCATACGATTATGAATGCTCTACTGGAAGACTATCTCTTTGAGATGCCTACTAAAAAGTATAAACGCGTTACTATAACTAAAAAGATAGTAAACCAGAAATTACGAAAGCTTATAAAAGACGAAGATCTTTCCAAATATATTTTATAATGAAAATAAAAAACTACAATTTTGGCAAAATGCAGATCGATGGCCAAGAATATACCAAAGATCTAATTATTTGGCCAGATGAGAAAATTCAGGATAACTGGTGGCGAAAAAAAGGCCATCTCTTACAGAGGCAAGATATTCCCAAATTGCTGGAAACTAAGCCAGAAATAGTGATAATTGGTACAGGCTATTTCGGAATGATGAAAATAGATGAAAACTTTCGGAATATGTTAAAAGAAAATAACATCAAACTGATTTCCCATAAAACCGGTAAAGCTGTGGAAGAGTTTAATAAAATAAATTTTGAAAGAAAGATAGTTGCTGCAATGCATCTAACTTGCTGATGATATGACGTTAATGACAATAAAAGAAGCTAGTAAATTTGTGACAAAAAAAT
>JAXHUB010000281.1:0-9716 GCA_034189845.1 Candidatus Cloacimonadota bacterium
CCTGCCGGGACAGCGTCACCGCGATGGTCTGCAGGATTTCCTGTGGACTCTTGCCCAGGCTGATCTCCATGCCCATCAGCAGCAGCCCGGACAGGTTGACCAGGCCGGTAAACAGGTTAAAGTGACTTTGGCCAACTGTGGTTACATCGATCCTGAAAAAATAGATGAATATATTGCAGTAGGTGGTTATGAAGCATTAGTAAAAGCTTTGAAAGAGATGAAACCTCAGGATGTCATTGATGTAGTGAAGAAATCTGGTCTGCGCGGCCGTGGCGGCGGGGGTTTCCCAACTGGCCTTAAATGGCAGTTTACCAAAGATGCTGAGGGCTCGCCCAAATATGTAATATGCAATGCTGATGAAGGTGATCCCGGCGCATTTATGGATCGTTCACTTTTGGAAGGTGATCCTCATAGAGTTTTAGAAGGAATGATGCTGGCAGCGTATGCTACCGGTGCTTCCAAAGGCTATTTCTACATCCGAGCCGAATATCCTCTGGCTATCAAACGAGTGAAAAACGCTATAAAACAGTCTCGTGATTATGGTTTGTTAGGAGAAAATGTGTTTGAAACTGATTTTAGCTTTGATGCCGAAGTTAGAACCGGAGCAGGAGCATTTGTATGTGGGGAAGAAACTGCTCTAATAGCTTCCATTCAAGGAATGCGTGGTCAACCTGTCCCCAAGCCGCCCTATCCAGCTGCTTCAGGAGTATGGGGAAAACCAACAGTAGTGAACAATGTGGAAACCTTGGGAAATCTACCTACAATTTTTTTGAAAGGTGCTGATTGGTTTGCCAGTATGGGAAGCGAAACTAGCAAAGGAACTAAAGTTTTTGCATTAACAGGTGATGTGAAAAATACTGGGTTGGTAGAAGTGCCTATGGGAATATCTCTGAGAGAGCTTATTTACGAAGTTGGAGGTGGAATTCCAGAAGGTAAAAAATTCAAAGCTGTTCAGCTTGGCGGACCCTCTGGTGGTTGTTTAACCCAAGATCATTTAAACACTTCCATAGATTACGAATCACTTAAAGAAGCAGGTGCCATGGTTGGTTCTGGCGGTGTAATAGTAATGGATGACTCTAACTGTATGGTAAATGTGGCTAAATTCTTTCTTGAATTCTCTTTAGAAGAATCATGCGGCAAATGTACTCCCTGTCGAATAGGCTTGAAACAGATGTACAAAATTATGGAAAAAATAACCTCTGGCCAAGGTCAGAAAGGCGATATACAGGAACTTATCAATTTGGGAAAAAGCATCAAGGAACTTTCGCTGTGTGGATTGGGACAAACAGCGCCAAATCCAGTGCTCAGTACAATTCGCTATTTCCGTGAAGAATACGAGGCACATATAGAGAAAAAGAGCTGTCCTGCTAAAGTGTGTACCAACCTGATGCATTTCCAAATAGATAAAGAAAAATGTATTGGTTGTGGACTTTGTGCTCGTAAATGTCCTGTAAATTGTATTTTTGGCAGCCGTGAAGAAAAATATGAAATTACTCAGATGGATTGTGTGAAGTGCGGAAACTGTTACGAAGTATGTCCAGTTAATGCTATAAGCAAGTTGCCAGGCATGCATGCAGATTTACAAGATAACAATGCAGCTAATAAAGAAGATTTATATGCTTAATTTATATAAAGTGAGCAAATAAGTTCCCCTAGTTTTAAAATTATTATCACAAAGAGGTTTCATTTTTTTGTTAAGTTTGTTTTTGGAGGGTAAATGAAAATTTTTATTAACGGAAAGCCATGCCAAGCTTCTCAGAAAGAAAATGTTTTAGAGGTAGCCTTAATGAATAATATTTACATTCCACATCTATGCTATCACTCTAAAACTGGTCATGCAGGCCGCTGCCGCGCTTGTGTGGTAGAGGTGGAAGGTATTCCTGATTTAAAAACATCTTGTACCCTAGAAATACAAGAAGGTATGAAAGTTTATACTAATACAGATAAAGTAAAGGAATCACAAAGAGTCATTGTAGATCTAGCGCTTTCATCTGGTCACCACGATTGTTTATCTTGTGAGCAAAATGGTAATTGTGAATTACAAGATGCTGCTTATTATTTGGGAATAGAAAAACCAAGCTACGATTTGGCAGAAGAATTTGAAATGGATGATAGCAGTGAATTCATTTATGTGGATCGTTCAAAATGCATAAAATGTGGTAGATGTGTAGCTGGCTGCAACAATACTGTAGTTAATGATGTGCTCAATTTCGGTAATCGTGGTTTCGAGACTAAGATTATCTTTGATTCGGACCTGCCTATGGGAACATCATCGTGCGTGCAATGTGGCGAGTGTATGCAGCTTTGTCCTGTGGGAGCTATAATCGATAAACGTGCTATTGGAAAAGGCAGACCGTGGGAACTGGAAACAACAGAAACCGTGTGTCCTTATTGCGGTGTAGGCTGCAAACTTGAAGTTCACGTAAATAAAAAGCATAATGAGATTGTAAAAATAACGGGTGTAGAAGATTCCATAACCAATAATGGTATGCTCTGTGTAAAAGGGCGTTACGGTTTTGATTTTGTACAGAGTCATGAGCGGATAACCCAGCCGCTTTTAAAGGAAGATGGAAAATTACGTGAAGCGGAATGGGATGAAGCTATTGCACTTATCGCCAATAAGTTCAAAAGTATCAAAGAAGAGTATGGACCAAATTCTTTAGCAGGCTTAGCTTCTGCTAAAGTAACCAATGAAGAGAACTTTGTTTTCCAGAAGTTCTTCCGAAGGGAGGTAGGCACGAACAACGTGGACCACTGTGCGCGGCTGTGCCACTCCTCTACAGTGGCCGGTCTGGCTGCTTCATTAGGTAGTGGTGCAATGACAAATGACATTAGTGGTATAAAAGAAGCTGATGTTATAATGATAATTGGCTCCGATACTTCCGAAGCACATCCTGTTATTGCCGCTAGAATTAAACAAGCGGTAAAAGAAGGAAAAACTCAACTTATAGTTTTGGATCCCAAGAAAATTAAGATGGCCGATTATGCCGAGATTTATGCGGCACATTTTCCTGGAACAGATGTGATGCTTTTGAACAGCATTATGCAAGAAATCATTAAAAATGATTGGCATGACAAAAAATATATCGAAGAACGTTTGGAAAGTTTCGAAGATTTCAAAGAAGAGATTTTAAATGATAAATACAAACCGGAAAATGCTGCCAAGATAACCGGTGTGGCTGCAGAAACCATTCGAGATATAGCGAATATGTTCGCAAATGCTAAAACTGCTGCAGTCTTCTATGCTATGGGTATTACCCAGCATGTTACCGGACGAGATAATGTGTGGACGATTGCAAATTTACAGATGATAACTGGTAATTTAGGAAAACCTGGTGGTGGAGTTAATCCTCTACGTGGACAATCGAATGTGCAAGGTGCTTGTGATATGGGTGGTTTGCCCAATGTATATCCTGGTTATCAAAAAGTATCCGATCCCAAGGTGCAAGAAAAATTCGAAAATGCTTGGCAGAGAAAAATGAATCCTAAGGTAGGTTTAACAGTAACGGAAATGATAGATGGAGCTTATGATGGAAAGATAAAAGCACTTTATGTGATGGGTGAAAATCCTTATCTTTCTGACCCTGACCAAAACCACGTGATTGCAGCTTTAGAAAGAACTGAATTCCTGGTTGTGCAAGATATGTTCCTAACCGAAACAGCCGAATTTGCCGATGTTATTTTACCTGCTGCTTCCTATTTGGAAAAAGAGGGACATTTTACCAATACCGAGCGCAGGATACAAAGGTTAAATAAAGCTTTAGAAGCTCCTGGCAAAGCAAAAAGCGACTGGGAAATTATTCAGCTTATTGCTAACAAAATGGATGCAGGCTGGAATTACAAACATGTAAAAGACATTACAGCTGAGATCAATGAACTTACTCCGCAATATGCGGGAATAACCTGGGAAAGGGTCGGTAGAGATGGACTGCAATGGCCGTGTCCTACCGAAAATCATCCCGGAACTGCCTATCTGCATAAAGACAGATTTGCCAGAGGATTGGGTTTATTGAACGGAATTACTTTTCAAGAACCAGATGAGCTTCCCGATGAAGAGTATCCATTGATCATGACAACCGGCCGAGTGCTTCAGCAGTTCCATACTGGAACTATGAGTCGAAAAACAGAGGGGTTAAACCGTATTGCAGGACCGATGGTGATGATGTCTGTGGAGGATGCAGAGAAATTGGAAATTGGGAATAGCGAAAAGGTGAGAGTTTCCACTCGCAGAGGAAGTATAGAAACTCCTGCTTTTATTACTAAACGTATTTCCAAAGGAGTTATTTACATTCCATTTCATTACAAAGAAGCTCCAGCTAATAGACTTACAAACCCTGCTTTGGATCCTGTGGCTAAAATACCTGAATACAAAGTGTGTGCAGCTAAAATAGAAAAAATTGTTAATGAGGTGTAGTATGAACAAAGAAGAATTTGAAAAAATCATGGATTTGGGTATAAAAAGAGAGATAGAAGCTTATAAATTCTACAACGATGTGGTGAACAGAGTTGATGATAAAGCTTTGAAAGATATATTTAACGATTTGGCAAAGCAGGAACTGGGACATCGGAATTTATTAGAGGAGTTAAAATATAATCCTGAAATACCGGTAAAAATAAGCAAACCCAGCATCGATTATGGCATAGCTGAAACAGTGGAACTTCCCGAACTTTCCATAAATATGAAACCAGCAGAAGCTTTGGCTTTAGCTATGAAAAAAGAGCAACAAGCTGCTGAGTTTTATCAAGAATTAGCCGAATCCACTTCCGATATGGAAATAAAAAAACTTTGTCTGGAAATGGCTGGTATGGAGCTGTCTCATAAACAAAAATTGGAAAATGCCTATACCGATATTGCCTATATTGAATCGTTCTAATGCTATATAAAAAGCGATGACTAGTTTCATCGCCTTTTTTATTGACTTATTAAATTATATATCATATTTTAACATTTAAAAAGTTAGCGGGGATGGGTCTGGTGGCTCAGCTGGTCTGCAAAGCCAGTAGCGGGCGGATAAAACCGTCTGTGGCAGGTTCGATTCCTGCCCTCGCGGCCATTATCTGGTCATAAGGAGTTCAATGAACCGGTTATTAAATGATCCGATTAAGAAGAGAATCTTTCTGCTGGTTATCATCATCTCTTTTGCTGGTGCAGGGGTGGTGGCAACAAAGTTCATTCTAACCGATGTTGCATTGGACTACGAATATGATATAGGTATTCAGCGCTCGTGTAATAAGATAGGCCAGATAACTTTTAGAGAGCTTACCCGCATAAATAAAGATTTTAACCTGTTGCTAAATACGAATGATAAAAGAGAGTTTCAGAAAATAAAAAAAAGTATCCAAGATAATTTTACGGAAATCTTTCAGCTATTTGATACTATGAAGCTGGGTGGAATGTATGAAGATGTGGTTTTCGAAGATTTTGGAATTATCGAAGTTTCAGAAGAAATGTATCTTCGGAAAGAGGTCGCTATCGTTTTTAATGATATTGCACCTAATTTGCCTAAGACTATTGAAGAGTTAAGAATTATAACTAATCAAGCTTTTAATTTCAAAGAGAGCGAATTATTCCATACATCTTCAGAGATGCTTATTTCTAAAAATGAATTAAAGCTGAATTTTGGAGAGAAGTTTACAAATGCTAAGACAATAAATCAGAATATATTTAAAATTACTAATCGAACAATAGAGACAATTTTAAGCGAAAAAAAACAAGCGCTTCACCAATTAAGAGTTATACGATATGTAATGGTTTTCATAATTGGAATGATTGCTGTAATATTATTTATTAGAACTTTTATTCAAATTTCAACAATTTTAGAAGAAAGAAAGAAAACAGGGAGTGAGTTAACAAAATTAAACAGATCATTGCTACAAGAATTGGAAATTGCTGAATCAGTCCAAACTTATCTACTTCCTAACTGGCTAATGCTAGAGAAGAATATTATTTTTTCATCAACCTATACTCCTTCCAAAAAAGTTGGTGGGGATCTCTTCGATATGATACCAGTTTCTGATAGTGAATATGTGGTTTATGTTGGTGATATTTCGGGACATGGGGTTCAAGCTGCGCTTATAATGACAGCTGTAAAATCTACGATTAATATGCTGATAGAAAATGAGAAAAATAATATAAAACCATATTTTATAGTAAATCGGTTGAATAAAATTCTTATTAAAGAACTTTTCCCCGATAACTATATGACTTTGTTACTGTGCTATTTGGATTTCAAAAATAACATGATACGTTACTTTAATGCGGGACATCCACCTATGATACAATATGATTGTAAAAACCAAAAAGCTTATCAGTTAAAAGATAAAGGTTCTATTCCTATTGGCTGGCGAGCTGAACATGAATATAACGAAGCTGAGGAAAATGTTATTCCTTTGGACAAAGATAAGGTGAATTTTCTTTATACTGACGGTATCTTTGAATGCGAAAATCCACAAGGGGAGCAGCTGGGTATAAAAGGTTTAGTCGATTTCATAACGGATAGTATTCAAAATGATAATACAGTTATTATAACACACAAGATTAAAAAGAGATTGAAGGATCTAGGATACGATATCTCACCGGATGATTTTACCCTAATAGCTTTCCAAAAAAGAGAGCAACCCAAAGAAGAAGAAAAACGGAGTATGTTCCTAATGCGTTCTTTACTTATCAATACACGAGATATTGGTTTGCAGTGTGAGAATTTTATAATGAAAAAAACTGGTAGAGATAATTTAGCAGCAAGAACAGAATTAGTGGTGAATGAATTTTTAAATAACATCATTGTGCATGGCCTTCGCAGTAGATCTGACACAATAATTTTGCTACAACTAGAAATAGATGATGAGAGTGTTTGGCTAACATTTTGGGATAAAGGTTTGAAATGGAATTTGCCAAGCCGTGAGGAAAGTGATGAATACTTTGCTGGTAAAAATGATTTGGATACTTCAGGTAGAGGAGTACCTATAATCTATTCTTTAGCTTCGGAAATAAGCCGAATCCGTTATGATGAGATCAATGAAACAAAAATCCGGGTACCGGTTAATAATGATATTTAAAAAATAGGAAGCGGTGATGAATAGAGATGAGTTAAGGAAAATTCCTAAAGTAGAAAAATTACAAATTAATCCTAGGATAGTAAAATTAGCAGCTCAAAGAGGCCGTGCTTTGGTAACTTATTCTATAAAAAGTGAATTGGAAAACTTGCGAGCGGTAGTGTTGAAAGGCTCAACTGTTCCTAATGAAGAAAAAATAGTAACAGATATTATAAAAAGAGTAGAATATTTGAGTAAACCCTCTTTGAAGAAGGTGATTAATGCTACCGGAATAGTTCTACACACCAATTTAGCCAGAGCACCTTTGGGTAGCATAGTATTAGAAGATATATGGCCAATACTGGTTGGATATTCTAATTTAGAATACGATTTGGAAGCTGGGAAAAGAGGAGAGCGAAATTCACATATCAGAGAAATTATTAAATTCATAACCAATGCTGAAGAAGCTGTGGTAGTGAATAACAATGCCGCTGCCTTAATGTTTTGCTTAAATTATTTTGCCAAAGACCAAGAGGTAATTATTTCTAGGGGAGAGTTGATCGAGATAGGTGGTTCTTTCCGAATACCAGATATAATGAGAGCTAGTGGTGCTAAGATGGTTGAAGTGGGAACCACAAATCGCACCCGTTTGGAAGACTATGAAAACGCTATCACTTCCGATACCAGAATTATTTTGAAAGCACATAAATCAAACTACTATATTAAAGGTTTCACCGAAGAACCTAGTGTAAAAGAATTAGCCGATTTAGCGCGAAAAAACGATTTGATTTTTTTATACGATATAGGTTCGGGATTGTTAAGAAAACCGGAAAATATGCCTTTGGAAAATGAACCTGACGTGAAAACAGCTATTGAAGCAGGGGCCGACATTGTTACTTTTAGTGGTGATAAATTGCTGGGAGGACCACAAGCAGGTATAATTGTTGGGAAACAAAATCTTGTTTCTATGCTGGCTAAAGCCCCCATGATGAGGGTGTTGCGTGTAGGGAAAATAACTTTGGCAGCTCTTAGTGTGGTTACCAGGGCCTATTTGCAAGATGAAAAACTAAAAGAAAAAATTCCTCTTTTTAAAATGTTGAATTACACAGAAAATGAACTAAAAAATATGGCAAAAGTGTTTTCGCAAGTATTGGGAAATTATAATATCGAACATAAAATAGTAGATAGTATATCGCAGGTTGGAGGTGGAACCTTGCCATATTTAGAGTTACCCAGCTGGGCTATCCAAATTCTTCCAGAAAACAAGGATAGAAAATTTGCTAAAAAAATATTTTCGGAATTGTTGCAAAAAGAGCCGCCTATTCTTGGAATAATGCGAGAAGGGAAATTTCTTTTAGATGTTAGAACAATTTTCAAAGAAGATTTTGATACAATTGCAAAAAATATAAAAGAAGTTCTAGATAATTATGAAACAAGATAAAATACAATCTACAGCTTTAGAAGTAAACCTGGCTGAAACCAGGAAAAAGAAAATAGTAATTCCCTCTAAGCATAGATGGTTTATAAGCCTTTCTGAAGATTATTTTGGTATCCATAAGCGTGCCAATGAGTTTATGAATGAGTATCACCATCCCTATCCAGATTATAAAATGATATCGGATTTACTAAAAAAGATCTGTTTAGAAGATTTTTGGTTTTATCAGCAGCAAGTAGATTCTTCCCAAGCGATATCTCTTCTTATCGACATTTTTGCAGATCTTTTGCAAAATGCTAAACAAGAATATAATAGCATCTTGCACACATTATTGAAATTAGCACCCCAAATATTAGATAAAAATAACCTTGAAAAAGCACTACAAATATTAGATGAAAATTATTCCGAAAAATATATGGAGAATGCCGCTTACTTTCGCAACTATCTTTCGAAATTGGGTGAAAATGAAAAGGCCATAAACTTAACAAAAAAAGTTATGGCAGATTCCTTGGATTTTTGGCAAAAAACCAGCGAAATAGAAAAATGGTTTGAGAAAAAACGAAAACTCTTTAAATTGGATTATTCCGAGACAGTAAAAAATATTGGGAAAGAATTTTTCCAACACAAAAGAGCTTTGCTTGCTGAGGCAAAAGATTGGGAACAACTGAAGCAAATTCCTCTTTATAGCGATTTAGGAAATACTTTCAGGCAGTTTACAAGTAATTTTAAGCATACAATTGAAAAAGTGTATTATCTTTTCTATCTCTTGCATCTGCCGGGGACAAAGAAGCTGAATAATCATTTACTTTGGGACATGAATAGATTATTGGGTATAGTGAAAAATGAATTGAACCACGAACAGGTTCTAGAGTTTCTAAAAAATATTTTTCAGCTATTTGCAGAATTCAAAGATCAATATGCTAGCAATGTTTTAGATTGTATTTCAACTTTGGGAAAAGAGATAATTTCTTTGAAAGAAAATGATTTGATAGATTATTTTATAGAGAATTTAATCGAATTGGGATTTATCGACCCCGGGCAGGTGATTATAAGGGAAGATTGGCAGTTGGAAGTAGATCCTAACCATCTAAAAAATATAAGAGTATGGTTAGAATTAATAGAAATGGAGCCTCATAAACTGCAAAAACTGCTTTCAGCGCTAATAGTAAATTTGCGAATAGGTGGTATATTTATTTCCGATACAGATCTTTTTCAAAGAGATATAACCAAGCTGCTCAACTCAAAAATG
>JAXHUB010000282.1:0-2899 GCA_034189845.1 Candidatus Cloacimonadota bacterium
GATATCTTTAATAAGATCTCTCACTACAGCTACCTGACGCCTATTCATTGCACAGAAAAGCATATTTATAGGTTTACCTGTATACCCGCTTTCAGCTTTTATAAAGGTAACCCCCCGATTTATATATTTGAAAATTGCAGTTTTGATAAGTTCATTTTTTTCGGAGATAATGTAAACACCTTTCACATAGGGAAGACCCTCGCTGGTAAGATCTGTAATTTTAGAAGTAATGAACAAGTTTATATATCCCCAGATTACCAATTTCATATCTTTAAATACGATTCCCACCGTTAAAATAATAAATGTTTCAACTATCCAATAACCAGTACCTATGGAGAGTCCAGTTTTAGATTTTATGAGTGCTACCGGTATGTCGGTTCCTCCTGTAGATCCTTTGAAACGGAATATAATCCCTAATCCGGCACCCAAAAGAACAGAACCGGCAATAGCAGCCAAGTATATATCATCGGGATTTAAAAGTGCGTAAAATGTTTTCCCATTTTCCGAAAGGAAAGTATATTGGGAAAGGTTTTTGATGATACCTAATTTATGCAAGTTGGTTATACTTACCAAATCGGTAAAAATAGCAACAAGTACCATTCCGTAGAGTGAGCGAAATCCGAATCTTTTTCCCATAAATATAAAACTTATAATAAATAAAGGAAAATTTAAAAGCAGCATCGAAATTCCAACCGGGATTTCAAAAATATGAAAAAGAATTTGTGATAAACCTCCTATACCACCGGGAACGATTTTGTAGGGTACCAAAAACCACGAATATGATATTGCTAATAAAAAAGCACCTATTATCATTCCTAAATATTGAACTATGTTTCTTCTTATATTATTTATCATAACTGCCTCCTGAATGACGTATTCTTAATTGTACTTCGGAAGTCAATTAAATTATAGTTTACAAATTAATACAGATAGATATTATTGAAAATCGGTTATAAAAAGGAAAAATGGAGGCAAAATGATTTCTATAGAAATATTATTGAACGGAGTTTACAAGGCAACCCACACTTTTAATGATAGTGTAAAAATAGATGATATTTTGGAAAAAAGTAAGCTAGAAAAATATGAAATTATTGCAGCAAAAAAAAATAATGCTGAGTATTTGGAATGGAAAGAAGAGATAAAGCAAAGTTGTGCTATCGACCTTGTTTCTGTAAATTCTTCTGAGGGTTTTTTAATATATCAGGATACAGCTATTATGATAATGATGAAAGCATTCCATTCCTTATTTCCCAATAAATACCGTTTAGTAATAGAACATTCAATTGGCTCTGGTATTTATGGTGAAGTGTTTGGCGGATATGTTCTTATGCAGGAAGATGTTGATAAATTAAAAACTGAAATGGAAAAAATCATTACTGCCGATCAGAGAATTGATAAGTTATTTTTAACAAGTTCAGAAGCAGAGGAGATTTTTCAGCAGTTTAATCGCGATGATATATTAAAAAATTTGAAAAGAAGCAAGATCAGAGTATTTAAATGTGGAAATTATTACGATTATTTTATAAGAGACTTGGCACCCAGCACAGGATATGTTAAAATTTTTGATTTGGTTTTTCATGCGCCGGGACTTATTTTAAAATACCCTGAGAGATCTACAATGGAAATTAATTATAGAAAACCATTTCCCAAAAATCTATTTTCAACGCACCAGGAACATGATAAATGGTTAAACATTTTAGGTGTACATTTTGTTAGCACTATTAATAGAAAGATAAAGAAGTACAAACTGACCGAAATAATTTTGATAGAGGAAGCTTTGCATGAAAACAAGATAGTAAATATTGCTGAGGAAATATCTCATAATAAAGATGCTAAAGTTGTTTTAATAGCAGGTCCATCTTCTTCCGGGAAAACTACTTTTGCAAAAAGGCTATCTATCCAATTGCGTGTGTTAGGAATATTTCCCCACATCATCGGTATGGATAATTATTTTTTACCACGGGAAAAAACTCCTTTGAAAGAAAATGGTGAAAAAGATTATGAATCGATAAAAGCCATAGATTTAGAATTGTTAAACCAACATCTCCACACAGTGCTCTCTGGTGATGAAATAGTACTTCCCAAATATAATTTTGTGGCTGGTAAACGTGAGAAAAGTAACCGTAAACTGCGTTTATTCCAAAATGATGTGCTAATAATGGAAGGTATTCATGGTTTGAATGATGAGCTAACCAAATCAGTACCCTTTAATCAGAAACTGAAAATTTATGTAAGTGCGTTGAATAATTTAAGTATAGATGCTCACAATCGTATTCCTACTAACGATACTAGAAAAATTCGAAGAATTATTCGCGATCATAATTTTAGAGGCCATACAGCTGAGCAAACCTTGAAAATGTGGAATTCTGTACGTGCTGGAGAAGATAGGAATATTTTTCCCTTCCAAGAAAATGCAGATTTTATGTTTAATAGCATATTAACTTATGAGTTAGGTGTTTTAAAGAAATATGTAGCTCCGCTTTTAAGTGAAATCGATGAATATTCATCAGTATATTTGGAAGCTCAACGCTTAAAGCGTATTTTACACCATTTTGCCAATATTTCCGATGAAATGGTTCCTACTAATTCGATATTAAGGGAATTTATCGGTGGGAGTATTTTTAAGTATTAATTCAAAAAATACCAGTTAACTCCCAAGATATAATGAGTTGAACTTAAAGTATAATCTTTTATACTTTTCTCTCCTAAAATATTTATTACTTCGGCTTTAATATCGAAATTTTTAGTAATATCAAGAGATAATCTGGTATTTAATAGATCAGCTCCGCTAGTACTAAATTTCTGGAAATTCTGGTAGATGAAATTAAGATTTACACTATTATTGTAAGGCAGATTATAACTTATACCCAAATTATACTGTTGTCGCCACTGCGGATAG
>JAXHUB010000283.1:0-2326 GCA_034189845.1 Candidatus Cloacimonadota bacterium
CAAACCATTGGTTAAAAGAAATGGGAAATTTGAAGAAGCAAGCTGGGATGAGGCGCTGGATTTAATCGCACGAAAATTTACAGAGATAAAAGAAAAGTATGGAAACGATGCTTTAGCGTTTAAAAGATTATGATCAATACTGTGTTAGTCATTGAAATTGGTATAAAGATTGAATCGTTTATTCCGAGCAAAACCGATAAGATTTATACCAGAATTCCATGCTAAATCTACAGCTTTGGAAGTGGGTGCTGAATGAGAAATTATAGTTCCTATTTGTATCCTTATTGCTTTTCTAATTATTTCAGCTGAAATTCTACCAGTGGTAATAATGAGTTTATTTTTAAAATCCAAATTCTCTTGAATCGACATACCAACCACCTTGTCTATAGCGTTATGGCGGCCGATGTCATCAGCAAAAAATAATATTTTTTCCCAAGAACACAAGGCAGCGCTGTGCACCCCACCTGTTTGTAAAAATAATTTAGCTTTATTATGAAAGTCGTGCATTAGAATAAGAATTCGTTTTACCTCAATTTTTAAAGAAGTTTGAAATTTTTGCTTTAATTGAAATGAACTGAAACTATTTCCACAACCAGAAGCTTTTTCGCTAGTTTGAAGAAAAGATTCTATTCTTTTATCAGGGATATTAGCTTTCACAACGACAATTTTGTTGTTGATATCTTGCACTATCTTTTCTATCTCACTTTTATGTTTAACTAATCCTTCTGTAAAAAGAAATCCTAAGGCTAATTCAATATAATTTTCTGGCAAGCATGCTAACTTAAGTAATTCCTGGTTATTTAGTATCAGTTTTAAAGAAGTTTCACGAATCACTATATCAGTCTTTGACTTTACGTTTTTATCTGAATATTTTTTTATTTCCAAAAGTTTTCGTAGATTATCCATCACTACTCCATTATAAATATTTAAATTAAAAGCAGATTATCTTGTCAGTTTGAATTGACAAACAACACTTCTATATTGTTTTGTCAAGATATGAAAAGCAGATTGGAAGATAGGATATATACCTATTCAGATTATTTAAAGAAAAAATTTGGGGAAAAGGTGTTTCGAGTGGGCCTGAGCACTGGAATACCGTGTCCACATCGTATTGCTACAGGTGGATGTATATTTTGTGATCCTCAGACTTTTACTGGTGATTATATAAGGAAAGTCTTAAGTGTGCAAGATCAACTGAATGAAATTGTACCCATCATACAAAAGAGCTGTGGAAAGGTGAAGCTATTAGCTTATTTTCAGGATGAAACTTCCACAGCAGGAGAGATAGCTGTGCTAAAAGAGAAATTCCAGTCAGCTTTAAATTTTCCCGATGTATTGGGATTAGTTGTTTCCACCAGACCCGATTATATCAATGTGGATATAGTGAAAATGCTAAAACAGTTAGAAAAACCCGTCACTATTGAAATTGGGCTGCAATCGGTGCATAATAGTAGTTTAGAATTTCTAAACCGAGGACATAATTTTTCACAGGTAGATGAAGCCATACAGCTATGTGGGGAAAATGGGTTAGAAGTGGGAGTTCATCTTATTATGGGAATTCCCGGCGAGAATTTTGAAGATATGAAAAAGACCATTTCCTATATTAACGACAATGAATATATTAAGCTGCTAAAATTTCATAACTTAATTGTTTATAAGGGCACTAAATTAGAAAAAATTATTTCAAAGGAAGAGATAATTAATATTGACAGATATATCGATTTAATGACTAATCTTCTTGGTTATCTGCGTGGAGAGAAAGTTATAACACGGCTTTTTACTTCCAATATTTCGCCGAATCAAGTAGCAATGGGAAATGAGGTAGGTAATAAAACAAAGTGGATGAATTATCTTAGAAAAAAAATGATAGCTAAGGGTATAATTCAAGGATGCAAAACCAATTTTATTTATAAAAGGGAGGTGGGGAATGTTTAATCCTTATAGAATAATTAAGGATCTTAATTTTGAAAGGTTAGCTGGAAGTCGAGAAGAGACCCGAGCGGTAGATATTTTGTTCCGTTATTATAAAGAACTGGGTTTAAAGCCATACGTGGAAGATTTTGAATTAAACAGTTTTGAGACTGGGATTGCTAATGTAATTTGTAAAGGAAAATCGTATAGCGCTCTACCATTTGGATTGAACAAAAATGCTGAAGTTGAAGGGGAATTAGTCTATCTGGAAAATCCTGAGGTGGTCAATTGTAATTTAGGAGCTTACAAGGGTAAGATAATTATTTCAGCTAGCTATTCACGCCGTTTGGCTTTAGATGCAAAAGAAGCAGGAATAGCGGGATTTATTAGAATCGGGCATCCTCAACGGGAAGCA